>JAJYEK010000269.1 GCA_021785795.1 Pseudomonadota bacterium | reverse complement strand
CCCTCGCAGGACCGGCCTGCCCGGCCATCGGAACCCCGGGACGTGCCGGATTCGATGAATCGCCCGGCGCCCCGGCGTGATCGCTCCTCCACCAGTCCCCTCCCAGGGCCACGAACAGGGCAGCGGTGTCCTGATAGCGCTGGGCCACGGCATGTACCGCAGCGATGCGCGCGTTCTGGTATGCGACCTCGGCATTGAGCAGGGAAAGGTAGTCCGTGGTGCCGGACCGGTATCCGGCTTGCGCCACTTCCATTTCCTGCTGCACGGTTTGCAGGGAACGGTGCTCGGCCTGAACCGCCGCCCCATCGTGCTCAAGAGCACGCAAGGCATCGGCAACTTGCTGGAAGGCGCTGAGAACCGTGGCCTTGTAGACGGCCAGGGTGGTGTCGTACGCCGCGTAGGCGCCGCGCTCCTGGGCTCTGAGCTTTCCCCCCTCGAAGACGGGCTGCGCCAGGGCCGCGGCGATGCTCCATACGCTGCTGGACGAACTGAAGAACGCCCCGGTCGTAGAACTGCTGGTACCTGCGGACGCAGACAGCGTAACGATCGGAAAGAACTGCGCCTTGGCGACCCCTATCCCGGCCAGGGCATAGCGCATCTGCTGCTCCGCAGCCTCGATGTCCGGACGGTTCCGGACCAGCGTTGAAGGCAGCGCAACGGGGAGTTCCTTCGGCAGGACGAGATCGTTCAGCGTAAACGGCTTCTCGCGCCATTGACTGGGGGACTCACCGCCCAGGATGGCCATCAGGTGCCGGTAGACGGCAAGCTGCTGCTGCAGTGGCGGAAGCATGGCCTCATTAGCCAGCAGTTGCGCCCGCTGCGCTAGGACATTGACGTAGGGAGACCCGCCGCCTTGGTATTGAGCCTCGGTAAGCGCCAGGAGCTCGCGTTCCCGGGCGGTGATTTCCTCTACGGCGTCGATCTGGGCCTGGGTGGCCGCCTCGGCGATAGCAGTATTGACTACGTTGCCGCTGAGGGTCAGCCGGGCGGTCGCCAGCTCGTAACGCTGATACTCCATCTGGGCCTTGCTGCCCCGGTAGACCAGGCGATTGATGCCGAAGATGTCCGGATAATAGGTGACACCGACACCGCCGGTGAACAGGGAATAGGTGAACCCGGGAATGCGGCCGCCGAACGTCGCCCCCGAACTCTTTTGCCGCGACGCTCCCAGATCGGCACTGATCTGCGGGTAGAAAATGCCGGCATTGGCCTCCATGCTCGCCTGCGCTGCACGCAGCTGGGCCTGGGCCGCAGCGATGCTGGGGCTGTCACGCAGCGCCCGCCGCACGACTTCGTCGAGCCTCCGGGAATGGAAAAGCCTCCACCATTGCCGGGACAGGGTGCGACCGTACGCGAACCTCTGGGAGCCCACTCCTCTGCCCACGGCACCGGTGGTTCGGTAGGGAGGCGGCCCGGCCGTATAGCCGGAACTGGACGGTACCCGCGGCACATGCAGCGGAGGCTCGAAGCTGCATGCGGACATTCCCGCCCATGCAGACACCAGGGCCGTGGCAACCCAGCGTAGCCGGCTCATCGGAGCCATCCCGTTTCGGCTGCGGACTGCGTTTTCGGGAACGGATGCCGCCGCAGCTCATGCCCGCCGGCAACCCGCCGGCCCTGGCAACTGCCTTGAATTCGCGCCACGCACGCACATCTTGCGGCCCGACCGGCCCGACCTGGATTGAAAGGCATCACAGACATGCATCCAACATACGGCCGCGGCAACCCGCCAGCTTTGATGCAGGTCAACGATCACACCGTCGGATGCATGAATCTTGTAAAAGTCTGTCAGTGCGCAGCCGCGCAACCAGCATGGCACGTGTGTCGAGTCCGGCTGCCCTGTCTCCGGGTATTACCTGTCGCCCATGACACACCGCGGCATGATCCAGTCCACGCTGGCCCGGTCCGATCGCGAAAGTCTGCGACCGCCGCCGATACGGTTGTGAATACGAAAAGTCGATGTCGACATGCACCCGGAAAGATCTGCCGCGTCCGCTGTGGCGTCACCCGCAATGGCCGCTGCGCGTTCGTGACCGACCCGCGCCGGCACGCTGCATGCATGACGGCACGCATGCGCCCAGACCTGCGTCGATAATCTTCTCGGCACATTCGAACGTCACTCTCTGACTGCGACCGCTTCGCGCGCCGGGAGCCGGGGCGCGACGTCGTCGACACATCGAAGAATGCATGACCGGCCATGCATCGTCGTGCAGGTGCTGCGCAGCAGGCGCTTCGCATACGGTAGCGATCATGGTGGCCCCGCTCGCACCCTGCCACTACCTCAGGCCGACGGGCATATCGTGCCGCGGAACCTTCATTGGATACCGGTCCGGTCAGTCTCCGCCACGGCGCTGCCACCGCGCAACCTCGGCCTGCTGGCGCGGCGTCAGCACCCGGTAGGCGCGATTGAATGCACGATTGCGGAGCACAATCAACTGCGATGGGTCTGGGCTTGCGCAACAGCCAATTCTTGAACCCTGCGGGGATCGTAGTGGTCAGGCATCGCTGCTGCTGCCAGCGCCTTCCGATCGGGCCGCAGGACGATCCGCTTTTCGCGAATGGCCGGCTCCTCCGAGTAGAAGATCTTGAATATCGCGTCGCGCTGCTCCTCGGTCAGCCTCAGATGGCGCATAAATCCCTGCCATCCGCGCTCAGGGAAGCAGGACGATGCGTGCCAACCATGCGGTCCTTCTTCGCAGCCGTGGATAGGACGGGCGCAGGCGGCCCCGATGGCCGCAGTCGTGATGCCACCCGCAAGAAGGGCGGCATGGATCAGGGTGCGTTTTTTCATGTCGTTCTCCCAGGAATGAAAACAGGTCTTCGAACCGCGTCTGCCGGGCGCAGATTCTCCCGGTAGCGCTAATTATGCCGACGGGCCGTGCAAGCTTGGGTCTCGGGCGCGCAAAGTCTCGTAAAGACCTGTAAAACCGGCTGACGATCCCACTCTGGCATGGAAGCGTTTGAAAGCGTCCACTCCCGATCTGTGCTCAGAAGCGTGGACGCTGAACAAAATTGAAACAGGCGGCTTTGCATTGTCGACTGCACCGTGCGCCGTACACAGGCAATCACACGGCAACTGAAGGAATCGTGGGACAGATCTGCCACAAGATCCCGGACCGCGCGGCCGATCCCACGAGAGACGGGGTGGCCGCACCGAAGCAGGCGGACTGCAGGACAGCCTGCCTGTCGGCAACAGCGAGAACCGCATGGCCGGATGAAGCCCCTCGGATTGCATTCCCGCACTTTTTGCGGGAAGAAAATGTCGCGGGTGCGGCGGTGTCATCGTACCGGTCGAACTCATGTATTATATCGTGGGCAGCAGGAAGACCGCCGCACGGTGTGCGCGACAGCCCGCAGTTCGCACTCCAGGAGCAAGCAAGCCACTCCCTCTCAGGAATCGAATACGAAGCAGGAAGGTCACGCCCTATGACGCTCGCTGAGCTGCTGCAGTATCTTGATCAGAACACGCCGTTCGCGGTGCTCGACGGCTTGCCGGACGAAACCCTTGTCAAGGCGCTCGAAGGCCGGCATTCCGATCCTCTGGCAGGCCGGATCATCAAAGGCATTGTCGAAGGCAACCACTGTGCCGATGAGCACTCGCCCGTCTTCCGCGCCGACAGCATCACCGCTCTGGGACCGCTGCGCCTTCAGTACATGAAAGACGACTGGGGATATG
>JAJYEK010000268.1 GCA_021785795.1 Pseudomonadota bacterium | reverse complement strand
GGGGGAGGAGATCGGGGGTCTCCAGCCCCAGTCCGATTTCTGCAGCCACCAGCCCACGCGTGGTCTTGCGCGGCGCCAATCCACGGGCGCTGGCGCCTCGGGTGGATTTCGATTTGCGCTTTTTTTTCGCCTTGGGAAGTGCCATCCGGACAAGTGTAGCGAAATACCCGGGAAGACGGTAAGACAGATCACCGCCTGCCGGTCCCGGGATGGATGCGGGAATGCGACACGGCTTGCGGGAGTGCTCCGCGGTCCGTTGTGAAGCGATTCCATGTCACCGAGCCGCATCGGCCGGTGACACCACCGGCAGCGTTATCCCGTGCCCCCTGCGACACCGGGACGGATATGAAAGACCATTTCGATAAGCTGCGTGAGCCCGCGCATCCGGAACCGGGGGTTCTCGTCGAGGGCGTCGCGCGCATGCAACCGCTCCACGCGATGCTCCGGTTCGTAAAGAGCCCGCACTTCGCGCTCCGAAACCGAGAAGGGAGGACCCGACATCTGCTCCTGCGGATAGTCCATCACTACCAGAAGCGTCTCCACGGATGGCGGCAGCATCGAGGCAAGTTTTCTGACGTACCGCTGGCGCATCTCCGGAGGAAAGGCAATGAGCGACGCACGGTCATAGACCGCAGCGACATCTGCCAGATCGCCAGCGCTCAATTCGAACAGGTCGCCGCGCAGCAGAGTCAGTCCGTCCGCCTCCCAGCGATCGAATGGCGGCTGGGTCTTCACCTGGACCGGCAGGCGGTTTTCCGCACAGAAGTCACGTACCGCAATCGGACTTAGCTCGACTCCAAGAACCCGGTAACCCTGCTCCCGCAGCCAGATCATGTCGTGTGTCCGCCCGCATAGCGGCACAAATACCAGCGCGCCGGGCGGTACCTGCAGATGCGTCCAATAGTCTCGCAGATGCGCGTTGATCCCGGTCTGGTGGAAACCGATCTCATTGTTCTGCCAGCGCTCCAACCAGAACTCGGGCTTCATGACTGTTTCTCCGTCAGCAAAACGCCTGCGCCGTGGTGATGGCGACGCAATCGGCGCGACAGGATTATCGTTCAGACTCGGCATGCGATGCGCTCCGGCTTGGCGGCCGGCTTGTGGTGCGCACATTCAGCATATCGCGCGTCGTTTCTGCATTCAACGGGCTGAACCGCCGTCCGATGGGAATCGCGCGCAAATGCCCTGCCCTAGCCCAGCCAAATGACCACCAGATAGATCAGTGCGGCCAGCACGAGGCTGCCGCCCCAAAAAGAAAGCCATCGTTGCCGTCCATACATGCCAAGGCGCACCAGCACCACACCGATCAACAGCGACAGCGCCACCGTAAACAACACCATATGGTCGGTAACCGCAGTGTGGGGGTGATGTCCGTAAATTGAATAGCGCATGGAATCTCCGTCTCGTTGTGATCTGCTGCTCGGCGCAGACGTAGAGTCCGCCCACGGGTACAACGCGCCCTGGACCGACCCGCCCGGCCACACACACGGGGCAGCATCTCCCCCGGATGCCCTGCCAGACGCAGACCGCCCTGCGCGCGCCAGGCCCTTCCGGCATTTCCGGCTGCGGCCCCAAATTCCCGGGGCGCCTTGCCATCCCAAGTCTGACTTGGATCAAATCACAAGACAGCGGAATTGTGTATAAGAAAGGCGTACCGGTTTTATGACAGGCGAAATCCGCAAGATCCAATCGGTCGCCTGCAACAGTGCGGTGACTGCGACGGACGGAAACACCCGTAAGGCGTCCGATCCCGAGCAAGACGATGCACCGGCGTCGACCGTAGAGCGGACCCGGTCTGCCCCGCCGGGCGGCCCTGAAACCGGGAATGAGTCATATATTATGATACAGCGGCTCCGTCAACAATATCGGCAATGCCTCGGCAAACACGTTTTTCGCTGCGAAATGTGATGCTGCTGAAGGCGACGTCCCGACCGGAGCCGCGAAAACCGGCGTCAGGGAATCGGATGGCCGTGCAGCATTTGCGGGTCCAATGCGCCAAATCACGAACGGGAGTCTGACTATGGCCGCTCCGTTGCAAATCACAGTGCGCGACATGCCCCATTCAGAGGTTATCGATGAGGCGATCCGCAAGAAGGCCGAAAAACTCAACCGGTTCTACGACCGGATTACAAGTTGCCGCGTCCTGGTCGCGGCCGCACACCGGCATCGGCATCAGGGCAAACGCTACCAGGTACGCATCGACATCACGGTGCCCGGAAGTGAAATCGCGATAACACGGGATCCGTCCGGCAACGACTCACACGAAGACGTCTATGTCGCCATTCGCGATGCGTTCGATTCCGCCAGACGTCAGCTGCAGGAGTATGCGCGACGCGAACGCGGCGAGGTGAAAACCCACGAGACCGTGCAGCATGCACGTGTATTTCGATTGTTTCCGGCACAGGAATACGGCTTTCTGCGGACCGCCGACAATCGCGACATCTACTTCCACGCGCATTGCCTGCGCGACCTGGACTTCGGGCGCCTGGATTTGGGCACCGAAGTGACTTACGCCGAAGAAGAGGGTTACGAAGGACCCCAGGCGATCTGGGTAGCCAGCGGCAAGTTCGGCTCCGCAGACTGATGGCCGCCCGGCTAGCGGTGTCCTCGAACCAGCAGAACCGGTACCGGTGACAGGCGCATTACGCCTTCGGCAACGCTCCCGAGCAGAAAATGGTCTATGCCGCGGCGTCCGTGCGTACCGATCACAATGAGATCGGCGGGCCATTCGCGGGCATGCTCGGCGATGACTTTGGCGACCCGCTGACCGGGCGTCTCCATCTCTACCAGCCGGGTTTCCGCATCGATGCCTGCCTCGCGGGCTGTCCGTTGTGCCTGCTCCAGGATATTGCGCGCGAAGCTGCGCACGGATTCTCGGATCTGTTCGAGGTCTACGGGAGCGAACTCGGAATCCCAGACGGCGGCCGAGGAATCGGCAACGTGGATGATGCGCAATCCCGTGGACTCGCTGCGCGCCAGCTTGATGGCCTCCTGCAGGGCTGCATTTGCCGTGTCGCTGCCATCCACCGGAACCAGGATCTTCTTGTACACGAGCCACCTCCGCTGATTGCATCCAGGTCTGGAGTCTGCCGCGGAACCCAGGTAGCGCCGGGATGCTGCGGCCCGTCGACGTCGAATGCCAGCCGTCGGTGCCGCAGACCGTGCGTCCCGGCACATCCATTGCGGGCAGACGGCACAGCTATTGTATACCGGCCGCCGGGGTCGTGCATGCCTGCGCCCGGGCATCGCCGTACCAGGGCAGCACCGCCGTCCGGCGTCAGGGCGCGAATACGATCAGCGGAACAAACATCTCCTCGGAACTCAGGCCACCGTGCACACCAATCTGGACGTGCCGGTGCTCGCCCGCAACCGAATCATTGATCGCGAAGTTCTCGTTCATGATGAGCGCATAGTGGCCGATCCGGTCGCCCAGGTGCGGGTGCGGCGCTCCAAGGCCGAAGTACCCCTGAGCCAGCAGCTCGGCACTCTTGACCAGAGTTGCCTCACGATCTAGCCGTGTCGTGACGTAGTCCTCGAACTGCATGCATTTGTCCGGATGCACATAGCAGAATGCTGCGCGCCGCTCTCCGCACAAGGGCATGACCAGAGTCTCAGACAGGGCCGGATGGGCTTCAAGCTCGATGACACGGTCCGGGCTTGTATCGATGAACCCATGATCTCCGGTCACGATTACGATG
>JAJYEK010000066.1 GCA_021785795.1 Pseudomonadota bacterium | reverse complement strand
GACATAGGCATGCGCCCGATAGTTACCGGTCTCCACGGTCAGGTTGAGGCCGCCCTGGCTCGGGTTGTAGGGGTTCCAGAGGGCATCGGTCGGGTTCGCATTGCCGAAAGTGGTTCCGTTGATGTTAGTGCCGATCCAGGGGGTGTAGGTCTTGTAGGGATCGTAGTACTGGGCGTTATAGGCGTAGTCGCGCACCCGCCCGATATTGGGATCCGGATCGTTCTGGTCACCCTCGAGCATCCCATTTAAGCCCGCTGCGCTGTGTGCCGGCGTCGGGAACAGGTAGAAGGTTCCGTTCAGGAGGTTCGGGTTCGGCGTCACCCCGGTCTCGTAGTACATGGAGTTGTAGGTGGGCAGCAGCATGTCGACGTCCATGCCGCCGGATGTGTCGAGCACGAACATGAGGTTCGAGTTGACAGAGCTCATGACATAGAGCGGCAGGCTTGCAAGATTGAGCAATCCTGCTTGTGCCGTACCGGTCGGCACAATGCTCACGAGAAAGACGACAAATAGCAGCGCCCTGCCAAGCAGGCTGCGGATACGTGCCAGTTGATTTATCGTGATCATTGCCCGTCCTCCTGAGAAATTTGCGGCCAATCCCTAGGGTTTTATGAAGATGCTTTGCAGCATCACGCTGGTTGACTGTTTTGCGCCCCATCCTACCGCCGTGATCCGGTAGGTGGTTGCACCCGGTGACTGGTAATTCGTGCTGACGCCGAGTGAACCGCCCGGTGGCGGAGTGTTGGGCAGCAGCTCGACAATGAATTCGGGGGGGATGCTGACGCCGGGCACTGCGGGATAGTTGGGCGGCGCGACGGTGATCGTAGTCCCGCTCCCGGTACCCCACGAGACCCACTGCCAGTCCGCTGTCGCCGTCGTGGACGGGTAACACAAGCCCCCGTTGCAGGCCGAGTTGAATCCAGAGCCCGGTGTGAGCTGGCTACTGGCATAGCTTTCACCAGCGCGCAGCGCCGTCTCGGCCGCCTGGAATGCGAGGTTCATGTCCTGGTCGTTGTTCGCCATCGCCCCCTCGAGCGAATCCGTCGTCATCGCTGTGAGCCCGAGCAGGGTGAGCAGGACCAGGAACACGAGGCTGATGAAGAGCGCCAAGCCGCGTTCTGTGCCAGGTCTGCTTCGATTCGCTCTGGTCTTGCTCATCACTTGCCTCATAGGACCCGGTCACGCAGCGCCACGGTCATCGTGAAGACGCGGTACAGACGATGGTCAGTGGCGACAAAGGTGGCCGGGGACGGGGCGCCAGCCACCGGGTAGTTCTGCAGTGTCTGCGGGACCCGGCTCAAATTGTTGTCTCCCGTCTGGAACAGGAGCACGATGCGCACACTCACCACGTTGGTCATCGGTGCATCCACCGACTGAATCTGCTGCGCGGTCAGATATTCGTTGGCGGATCCGTCACCGTCGGTGTCCTCACCATAATAGACAGTCATCTGCTTGACGTTCGCGGCGACCGCGACGGGAATCGGCTGCGTCTGTCCCGGAAGGAGGTTGGTGGTATCGACGCGCCACAGTGTCGGCGGGCCAGGCGGCTGACCCGATGGCTGATAGGTAGCGACAAAATAGGTCACGGTTGACATCGGCATGACCTCGGCATCGGTTCCATAATTCTGCGACAGTTTCCCGATTGAATTCCCCGGGTTCCCGTTGCCCGAGTTATGAGTCAGGGCGGCCGCGTTCCCATTACCTGTATTACCTGTGACCTGAAAGATGTCAGCGCCGGAGCAGTTTGTGACGAGCAGGATCTGGCCGGGGTAGAACGGGTTCGGCTGGCCCACGTTGAGGGCGGCCGCACTGCCAGACGGTTGCGAGACTGCGACCGTCTGCGTCGTATCGGCTAGGCGCACCGTGAGAATGTCGCTTGCGGTATCGAGCGTGAATACGCCGCCAGGCGGCGAGGGGGGCGTCAGGGTCGCGGTAAAGCTTGGATCAAGCGCCGGGACCCAGGCCCCCGAGAAATACTGGTACCCTTCGATCGCGGTCGTGAAGTTATAGGGATAGTTTCCGGAACCGTTCAGGTCGTTGTGCGGCGCGATATGTTGTCCTGTGAGACAGCCCTCGTAGCCCGTCATGCGCACGTCCCGGGCCACCTCGTTCATCGCATAGCGCGCGCTCTCCTGGAGCCGCGCCAGGTTGTCCTGGACCTTGTAGAGGTGCTGGCTCGTAAGATAGAGCGAGATCACCGCGCCGACGATGAGCAGGCTCAGGGTGATCGCGATCATGAGCTCAATGAGCGTCAGACCATGTTCGTTCCGAGAGTACATCAAGGAATGGATTGCGCGTTTCATAACTCAGCATCCAGGGTGAGCGTGCTCGGCACGGCAGTCGGCGTCGGCAGCTTGGTCATCTGGTCGGTCCAGTTGATCGTCACCTGATAGTCGCCGTTCGCAAGTCTTGTCACGGTTCCCGATCCGCCCGGCAGGAGCGCGGCATTCTCGGTATTCCAGGCATACGAGTCGTACTGTGCCATTTGGGCAGGCGTGCAGCTCACCGGAGGACTGGCGGCGGCGCAGGCCGGAATGGAGGGTACCGGTGTGGTGATGCTGTCATAATCGCCGGCAGTGACGCCTTGCATGTTGGCACGCATCCGGTCCAGGATGTCGTAGGCTTGGAGCACCGCCTGCGTACGCAGGTAGGCGCGGTGGTTATTGCGCAACCCGATCGCCTGCAGCCCGGCAAGACCCAGGAGACCGATCGACAGGATCAGGAGCGCGATCAGCACCTCGAACAGGGTGAACCCCGATTGCGGTGTCGCGCGATGTCTCGTGGTCAGGGCGTAGGACATGGCTGAGTCTGGGTGGTCGATGAAATCATTCCGGAGTTATCGACGGTGACGTCGATCCCGTTGGTATCCCCCGGTCTCGGACTGGCATCGCAGACGGCAAATAACGCGGCGAAGGTGCTGGGCGTTGTACTGTTCGTGTAGCCCCATATCGCGGTGCCATCCGGTTTGAACGTGAGGTAGGACGTCGTGGCACTCGCGCCCGGCGCAGGGCTGGCAACCGGATTCGTGGTTGAGGCAACGACGACATCGTCCGTGAACGCGCTGTGCACACGCAGCAGGGGTGTGGCTGGCGGAGTGGATGCGTTATTCACGTTGAGATAGGTGATCCAGCCGGACTGCCAGTTGCCGGTGACGCAGGTGGCCGCATTTGTGCTGACGCACAGGGTGACAGGCTCCTGCCGGCGGATCGCCTCGCTGCGCGCGAATGAAAGATCCGCGACAAGGCTGTTTGCCTGTGTCAGGATATGGCCGCGGATCAGAAACCGGCTGAAGTCCGGCAGTGCCAGGACGGCGAGAATAGTGGCAACCGCAATGGTGATCAGGAGTTCCATCAGCGTAAAGCCATTCTGTCGGGCTGAGACGTGCGCAAGACGTACGGGGGTCTCCGACGCACGATCGGGCACGAACACCGGACGGCCGCCTGGCCAGACCTTGCGCGGCGTCCCGTGCGGGGCTGCCCCGCGAGAACGGACGGTGCAGATCCGTGGTGGCGGCCGCAGACAGCCAAGCGTGCGGTCTCGCATGACAAAAAAACCTCTTCCTTGAGTCTAGCGGGGGGGCGTGGATCTGCAACCTGAGACGTAGGCGTATGTTTGACCCCGATCGCCTTGAATTACCGGGACTTCCGCAATTTTGTAGTCACCGGCGATCCGGAAAACAGCGCCATAAGTGCGACACCGATGGCGGAATGTGCCGGTGTTGACAACCATCAATGAAGACGGATAAGGCACGGGCGACCGCGAGTGCGGGCGAGAACTATCATTATTGGCGGGGGGGTCATCGGGCTGCTTGCGGCCCGCGAACTACTGATCGGTGGCGAACCGGTCACCCTTCTTGAAGCGGAGCATGTCGGCGCCGGGGCCTCCTGGGCTGGTGGCGGCATCCTGTCACCGATTGAACCCTGGCGTCATGCCGATGCGGTAACCCGGCTTTCGTTGCTCAGCCAGCGGCTTTATCCCGGGCTTGTGAAAACACTCGCTGCCGATACCGGAATCGATGCGCAGTGGTGTGCGACCGGGATGCTGAGTGTCGTGCACGAGGGGCCGGAGGAGGCGCTTGCATGGGCGGCCTCCTGGCGCCAGGACCTGACGGTGGTGGCGCATGACGAACTGCGGCGGATTGAGCCCGGGATCGGTGCCATCGCGCAGGCGCTCTGGATTCCTGAGATCGCCCAGGTACGGAACCCCCGTCTTATCAAGGCCCTGCATTCGGATGTCATGCGTCGCGGTGGACGCATTGAAGAGGGTGTACGCGTTACAGGTCTCGGAATCCATGCGGGACAGATGGAATTCGTGCGGACCAGCCGCGGTGAGCAGCCGGTCGACCGCTGCGTCGTTGCTGCCGGTGCATGGAGCACGGAACTCCTCTCATCAGCAGGGATCGACGTACCGATCACGCCTGTCAAAGGCCAGATGTTGATGATTCGTGGGCAGTCCCAGGATGTCCGGCACATTATTCAGCAAGGCCCGCATTACCTGGTGCCGAGGCTGGACGGACGCGTGCTCGTGGGCAGTACCCTGGAACCTGCGGCCGGTTTTGATCTGACGACGACGCCGACCGCGAGAGGCGCGCTGCACAAGGCCGCGATTGCCATGGCCCCGGCGCTCGCTGCTCGTCCGGTCGAGGCGCAGTGGGCCGGCATCCGCCCAGGTTCCCCGGCAGGTATCCCGCTTATCGGAGCGCATCCCGCGGCCAACGGGCTCTTCGTCTGTGCCGGTCACTTCCGTAACGGCATCCTGCTCGCGCCCGGATCCGCGCGTCTGCTCGCTGATGTCATGCTCGGCAGACGCCCGGTGCTTCCGATAGCGCCCTACAGCCCGGCTCGTGATTTGACCTCGAAACCGATATAATTCCTGGATGAATCAGATTTCTGACGAGGACATCCATGCGGTCCTGGATCGCGGTGGCATCACCCCTACCGTGCAGCGCGTCGAGATCGCACGTGTACTGTTGTCGCGTCGCGCACACCTGTCAGCAGATGAGATTTTCGCGCTCGTCAATGACGGTAAGACCCTGGTCTCCAAGGCGACGGTATACAACACCCTCGGGTTGTTCGCCGAGAAGGGGCTGGTGCGCGAGGTGATTGTCGATCCCAACAAGACCGTTTACGATCCGAACGTGATTCCGCACCACCATTTTTACAATGTGGTTACGGGACAACTGGTCGACATCAATGCCACTGAAATGGAGGTCAGGGGACTGCCGCCAATCCCGGAAGGGACCCGTATCGACGGGATCGAGATCATCGTCCGTCTCAAGCCGAGTGCCGCCTGACCAGGCGGCAGGTCAAGAATAAAGCCGGTGTAGCTCAGTTGGTAGAGCAACTGATTCGTAATCAGTAGGTCATCGGTTCGATTCCGGTCACCGGCACCATAAAATAAATGACTTACATGCGATCCCGCGATACCCAGTTTCCCAATGTAAGCACAGTGTAAGCACTTGGAGCGATTTCGCGGGGTTTCCCCACCCCGTCTTGACTCCCCGCCGTGATCGGTTTATCCGTGTCAGGCACAACGACAAAACAGGGGGGGTTATGGGATCTCGTAAATGGTGGGGCTTGGTGGTGTCCCTGGTGTTGGTATCAGCCTGCTATGGCGGGATGACGGCGAAGGCTGAGCTTGATAGGGGTCTTGCTTATGGCAATGGTGCAGGGGTACCTCAGAATTATCAGAAGTCCAATTACTGGCTCCGTAAAGCAGCAATGCAAGGGAACGCAATAGCCTCGGAAGTCCTTGCGCATTCCTATCGCCACGGCATAGCCGGTGTCTCCAGAAATTATCAAAAGGCCCTGTTTTGGCTCAAGAAAGCTGCGGCGCAGGGAAGCGGCTTAGCAAAGTACAGGCTCGCTGTTTACTATTTTATCGGTAAATATGTCCCGCAAAACTATGTGCGGGCCTACAAATGGATGATTCTGGCTAAAGCCGGAGCGCCACCGAGTAAGTATGAAATGGTGTCGAAAGACGCGCGTAGTCTCGTTTCGCTAATGTCGCCATCACAGATCGCCCGCGCTCAATCTATGGCGGCTGCATGGGAACGGGCGCACGAGAAGTAGGCGTCTTGAGCTAGTTGTTTTGGTTGCCTACCGTCAGCTTTCTTCAGCCCTGTGGTTTGTGTCCCATTTCGATCCAGTCCGAGGGCCGATAGCCCCCGTTGACCTCGGGGGTCGCAGGGGGGTAATCCTTGATCCGTGGATCGTCGGCGGCCAATTCCTGGTAACCGGTAGCCAACAAATAGCTTTCAGTGCTGCGATCCGGTCTTATGATTTCGTGAATGATCGTCCAAGGTGTTTTGGTAGCCTGAAGTATCGCTTCCAATTCGGCGCGCTCGGGCCTGGTCAAGTAGGTAAGCAGCTCGTTCAGCTCGTTGCTCGTCGGTGAGTGCATGGACAGTAACCTCGGCATTTAATTGGAGTTCGGACGGCAGCACTTTCCCGATCAGAGACAAGAACGGCCCTGGGTTCGCTTCGGCTTGTTTGACCAAGTAAGCCTCGCCGCCAGCCGTTTCCAGTGCCCCCAGGATCATATCTTTCAGGGCTTTGGAAAGCTTGTTCTTGCTGCCGGGCTTGCGGCCTTTGCCCGCGTTCCCGCGCCTAGATTCGCCTTGTTTACGGTCGGTCATGCCCCGCTCTCCACCCTAACCTTAGTTTCAGTGCTCACGTCAGTTGCTTCTCCTCGCCAGCGTCCGTCTTCACGATGTGCAGCGCCGGTGGTTTCAGTGTCTGCGGATTGCCTACGCGTGTCAGTGTGACCGCGTAGCCCAGCCGCTCAAGCGCGTGGACGAGGCGAGTTCGCGCGTGCATGTGATCGATATCTTTTTGAAGCAGCCGCACCGGCATTTGGGCGAAAGGACTCTTGACTCTTTTCCAATAGGCGCGTTGTCGACAAGCGGCGCTGCAAAATTTTGGATAACGCCCCCGCCCCTTGTACCGGATCGTGCTTTTGCAGGCCCTACATTTTTTGCTTTTCATCAGGATTTCCATCATATGTTGAAATTCCTGACGAATATATACCGCCCCCCTTATCTTTTCTACCCTCGGGCTCATGCCAGCCTGCCCGCCGCCTTCGCGGCGGTGTAGTAGGCGTCCCGCAGCCGTTTGCCCTCGGGGCAATACCGATCATGAGGGGCATAGCAGCAACCGGTCCTCGCCATGAGGTGGTTATAGAAGGCCGCCGACAGTTGGGCGATCCGTTCCGCCTCGCTGCGCTTGAGACCGCCTTCATATTCCAGGATCGCCGCCCGTTCCTCGAAGGCTTCCAAAGCCGCGCGCGTAGCGATCGCCTGCCGGGCCTCCGTGAATCTGGCCTCCCTTAACCAATGCGCGCGCGTGGTGGGGGACCGCTCACAGGCCCGCAGCACATCCGCGATGGTGGCCTTGTCCGTCTCACCGATAAAAGCCAGCCAGGCGCGAAGGTCCAAGGTCTCCGTCTCGGTGAGTGGTGTTACCGTAACGGCATCGGCATTCGTCCAGGGCATCGCGCCAGGGTAGCGGGCCTGCACCGCGTCCATGGTTTCCGGTGGCGATAGCCAAAGCTCGCGGCTATCGGGTAGACGCCGGTGTGAATGAGCGTCCGCAGGGGGCATAGTGTGCGCAGCGGGGTCGCCACATGAAATGACGTTCACCACGTTCACCACGTTCACCTTTTCACGGGCCTGAAGCGCGGCCATCAGGTCGGGCTTGCGGTCCCGCAACGTAGGAGCCCATCGCTCCACAAGTGAACGCTTCCCCGCTATGCGGACCTCCCCGGACTCCGTGATCGTCAAGCGGATGCCGTCCGCCTCTATTTGTTCGAGCAGGGCCGTCATAGCGTCACCTCGATCTCACCCTCGGGGTGAACTTGGTGAACATGGTGAACGTGGTTTTCAGTGGGAACCCCGGCGCGCGCATTGTCGCCCATCAAATGGCAGTACACCCCGTCCTTGCGACGGGTCGTCTCGATGGTCACCTTGATGCCGACTTGCCGAAGGGCCGGGGCATAACGGCGCAGGGCATCCGCCAGTCCCTTTGGGGAGCGGGGCCAATAGTCCTCGCGCTCATGCTCGGGTTTTAACTCGTTGAGCCGCGCAAGCAACTGGTTTACGGGGCCGTGATGGTTTCCGCCTCGTTCGACGAACGCCGCTATGGCTTGGGCGATGGGTGAGGCTTCCAGGGTCCGGCTTATGGCCTCTCGCCGGTGCGCGGTATAGATCTCGACGAAGGTCCCGTCCCGGTGTCCCAGCGCGCGGCTCATGGCTTCGCCCAGGCGACAGAAGTCCGCCATCCGGGGGAGATCGTGAGCCGCGATCTGGACCCTCGGCAGCATCCGCAGCGTGTCCACAAAAAGTGCCAACAGGCCCCCGAAGATGCCCGGTGCCCACTCCGCCACCTGCCGGTCGATCTCGTCCTCGGTCAATCGATGCGTGATGACGGGCAGGCTTACGCTCACCGTGCGGTCGAGCAGGTCCGGCCGAAGGACGACGGGCGAAATACCGTTCAGCACCACGGGCGCATGCGCCTTTAGGACGGATTCCTCGCCGTTGGTGAATAGTTGCCGAGCCGAGTAGCCGCCGCCCGTGCACACCGTGCACAGGGCGTCGCTCTGATCGTTCGAGAGGCGCGAGAGGTTTTCGTAGCTAATCAGGTGCGAGTTCGCCGCCGCCACGAAAATATCTTCAACGGTCTTGGGGCGCCCTCGTAACGCCACTTCGGACGGGTCGATGAAACTGCGCAATATCCGTTGCGCCGAGGACTTGGCCGAGCCCTGCTCGCCCGTCAATTCAAGGAGCGGGTAGGGCCTACCTGCCCGTAGGCTTTCCAGTATCCACGCCAGGACTAAGAGCCGCTCGCCTTCCGGGACGTTGACCAGCGACCAGAGCGCCGCTACGTCTCCCCCGCGCGCGGGCTCGGGCAGTGGGCGTGTGGTTTTGGTGCGGATAAACTTTACGGAAGGATGCGCGACCATCGACCAGCCGCTATCCGTAATAAGGATGGCCCGCCAGTCCGCGTCGCCCAGGTCGATCCAGTAGCCGTCTGTGGTCTCGGCGACACGCAAAGCGGGCGCATGTTGCTCGCCCTTAAACTTGGCAGTACCGGCCAGCGCGTTGGTGCACGCCTTCAGAACCTCTGACGACGGGGCCGTGCCCATTTCCGAGTGCGCCAGAAACGCGAGCCAGTCCCGAAACCCCGATGACTCCACGCGCCAATGTTCCCGGTGATCGCCGACTTCGTAACTCGCGAAAGCGACATTATCGGCGTCATGCCAAAGGGTACAGCGCGAATCCGCCAGCCCCGCCAGGTCAGTCGCCATATTCCCGGGTCCATCGGCGGGCGGCTTGGCGAGCGCGTCCAGATCGCGGATGTTAATCTCACGGCAAGCCCGCTTTACTTCAGCCCGGAAAGCCTGCCACTCGGTCGGGTCGGCCTCGTACAGTGCGGCCAGCAAATCGACGTGAGGTTTGACCGCCCGCCAGAAGGCCGCTGCATCGCCAGCTCGCGCGATGGATAGCAGGCCAGCAGTTGGGTCTACTGGGAGTGCGGCATCTGATGTAGCCAGGCGTTGCGCAGCGAGGTTGTCGAGGAACGAAGCGCCCCGCTCGATGCCCTCGAACTGGTGGTCAATTCGCATGGTGCACCCCCGCAAGGGCGAGGGCTTCTCCGATGCGCGCCACAGCGACCGCGAGGCGATCCCGGTCCACCTCCGGCAAGGGCGTTCCCGCGAGTAGTGCGGTCCCGGCCATCAGGACCACCAGCGCCTCGAACGCAAGGGCCTTGAGGATGTCCGCTGCCGGAAACGGTCGGCGCTCGCCCTTGACGTGATCGCCGAGGCGTTCCGGGAACAGATCGGAGAGGCGAAGCCCCACAGCCGCCAGAACATCGCCCGCCGCACACCCGCCGAAGTCATGGATCAGTACGCGGCCGTCTGACAGCTCGCGGATAGACAGGCTCGGGGTTCGGTCCTCATGCGCCGGGCACGCCGCGAGCCATCGCCCTTGGCCGGTTTGGCGGACACCCTCGAGACGCGATAACAGCATGTCGGCGCTCACGCCGCGCCTCGTTCGCTGGTACTAGTGCGGGTGCGTGCGTCCAGCCACGCCAAAACATCGCGCCCCCGGTAGAGGGGCTGGCGGCCAACTTTGACGTATCTTGGCCCGTTCCCCGCCCATCGGCTACGCTCGAACCATGCGAGCGACTTACGCAGGATCGGTGCTAACTCGGTTTGTGTGTAAAGCGCATCTGGTTCAATGGCGGAAAAAGTTTGCTGCGACATTTCTATACCCATGTTTGTTTGAAGTCAGGAGCTATCATGGCGGGGGGTTGGGGAGATAACACGGGGCCACTTTTCGGCCAAAAGTGCCCGAAATCTGACAATGCCCCGCGAGGGTTAGGTTTGCGGCTTGTGGTGCCGGAAAAGCTCGCGCATGGCGCTTTCGGGTGTGGTGGCGAGACGGCAGAAGGTGGCGAGATAAGCGTCAAAGCTACGCTCAGGATGGGCACACTGCGCCCGCCGGTCCTCGCTTACAAGGGTCGGCTTTCGCTCGGTGTCGAGTTGATAGGCTTTAGAAAGGTATGCCAGTGCGATGACGCGCCGTTCGCGTAACAGCTTCCGTGGCCGCGAAACCCTAATGAACCGCGCCGCAAGTCTTGATAGGGGGCCGCGCTTTGTGTCGTCATGCAGCTTTTGCGTGCGCTCGATGATGATGCGCAGGGCGCGCAGGTGGTCGCGGGTCGGCGTCCTCAATGTCGTTTGCAGTTCCCATGGTGTCCATGGGCTTCCTTGTGCCGCGCAAAGGTGTTCCAGTGCCTTTCCGGGCCGTCCGCGCTTCAATGCTGTCTCGGCTTTTTTGAGATTCGCAATAACGGTCTTGAGTTCGGGCAAAGTGCCGCGTAACCCTTGCGCTCTCTCAATGGAGTCCCGGTGTACCGCGTCTACGGTATCTGCCCACCGTCTGACTTCAAGCCCGGCCCCATTCTTCCAGCCGCTCGGCCATGCCAGGCCGTTCTTGCGGCCTTTGTCGATCTCCCGGAAGGCGAGCACCAAAAGCTGATTGACTCGGTTCTTGCCGCTACGGTTGAGCGCCGCCAGCCCTTCGGGGTCCACGTCCGGCAGGTGGTCGTACCAGTCGCATTCACCCGGTACGCGGTCAGCGACGTGGGCCATTGAGTCTATTATGCGATGCGCCGCACCTTGGGCGGATTCTTGCCAACCCGCCAAAGGTCGTATTGCGCTTGCTGCACGAGCCAGCTTTCGGCGCTTCCGCCAAACGCCAGAGAAAGGCGCAGGGCCATGGTCGGGGCAATCCCGGTATGCCCGTTCAACAACTCGGAAAGCGCCTTGCGTGTCACGCCTAGCGCCTCGGCGGCTTCCGTAACCGACAGGCCCAAGGGTTCCAGGCAGAGTTCCCGTATGACTTCGCCGGGGTGGGGAGGGTTGTGCATTATAACAATGCTCCTTCAATGATAATCGCGGTAATCCACGTCGTGGGCTTCCGCCCCTTCGAACCGAAAGATAAGCCGCCAGTTGCCCGACACGTTGACGGCCCCATAACCGCGCCACTTGCCGCTCAATGCGTGTAGGCGTGCCCCCGGAAGGTCCATATCCTCGGGCTTGCTCGCAGCGTCCAGGCGGGCGAGAAGCACACGCAGCCGCTTGGCATGGTCGGCAACTATCCCGGCCTTACTGCCTGTCTCATAGAACAGCTTGAGACCCTTGTGCCGGAAGCTCTGGATTATGCCGTCACCTCATGGGTTACAGTATAAGACGTATAGGGAAGCGCGCCAAGCCCCGGGTTACAACGCCAGGGCCACGACCGGGGCACTCTCGCGCACCTTGGCCGCCTTCAACACGTAGTCCTCGATCTTCTCCATAGGACCGCGTAGGCGCTCGGTGGTAATAACCAGATAGCCGCCCGTGACGTCCCCTTGGGTCTTGTGATTCATGAGACGCTTTAGGGCATAGGCCGGTATGTCCAAGGATTCCGCAACTGTGGCAAAGGTACGTCGTAGGTCATGGACCATGAACTTGACGCCACTGACCCGGGCGATGTTTTCCAGCGAATAGCGAAGGTTCCCAATCTGTCCGTGGGTGCTGGTAAATACCATATCCCCCAGGCGTTCGCGGGCGTTCAGTAGGGCCGCCAGATAGGACCCCATGGGCAAGGTGTGGCTTGAGTGGTTCTTGGTGTTGTGGACGGTGAAGGTCCGGGCCGTAAAGTCCACGTCCTGCCATAAGAGCGTCCGGGCTTCCTCCTTGCGCAGGCCGGTCAGTAACAGCGTCAGGAAATAATCCCTGTGCGCGGTATTGCGTAACCGGGTCACGGCCTCCCACCACGCCGCGATCTGGTGCGGCTGTATGACCGACTGCCTACGCTCGATGCGATACCACGCCCGCGTAGCTGAGAGCACCTTAACCGGGTTATCGGTCAGGATCGGTTGCCCCTCGGTGTCGGTGTACTTACTGGCTGCGAAGTTCAAGAGTGCCCGCAGATACCGGCCCCATTTATTCGCGGCTCCGTGCCCCTTCTCGCCAAGCTCCCGATGACGGCGCTCCACCATGTTGCGCGTGATCCGGGCGGCAGGCAGGTTGAGCCAGAGCGGACACCCCCATTGGAGGGTCGCCCGCATATCAAAGACGGTCTTTGCGGCCAGATTCTTGCGCGAAGTGAAATAGTCATCCAGGCAAGCCTTAAGCGTCACACGGGAAGCCTGACCCCGCCGCTTGTCCGCTACCGGGTCGCCACCACCGGCAATCAGTCCGGCCTTCGCCAGGGCGTCCTTGCGGGCTTGCTCTACCGTCACGGCCCCATAGCGCCCCAGGGTGATCCGGTGATCCTTGCCATGGATACGCTTTTGCAGGACAAATGACTTAACCCCGGCAGACGTGACACGAAGGCCAAAGCCCTTCAATTCATCATCCCAGTGCAGGGCATAGCCTTCTGTGGGCGGGGAGATGCTGTCGACGGCCCGCTTGGTGATTTTCATGCCCATTCCTCCGTGTAAGACCCGTGTAAGCACTATGTAAGCAGTCGGGTTAAAACCAACGCAAACACCGTAGGATGAATTATAGGCTTTATTTGTAGGGTATTAAAGCGAATTAAAACGAAGCACCGCGAATGTAAGACGAACGGTAAGCCGTTAATTACTGATTCGTAATCAGTAGGTCATCGGTTCGACTCCGGTCACCGGCACCATAAATCAAGGACTTACAGAAACTACTAGCCATTCCCCGCCTTTTTTGGTCCCATTCTGGTCCACTACATGGACCACGGATCAAGCAGAGGGCAAGACATGGCAACGATCACGAGGCGTGGACAGTACCAGTGGCGGGCGTGCGTGCGCCGCCACGGGCTCGTGGTCAGCAGGACCTTCAGCACCCGCCTGGCCGCGGAAAGCTGGGCACACGATGCAGAGACAGCGATCGCCCAGGGCACGCTCTCGGGGAGGACGGAAGCCGAAAGCACAACCCTGGCCGAGGCCTTGGCCCGATACGCCCTGGACATCACACCCACCAGACGCAGCGCCGATCGCGAACGTGGCGAAATCCGGCGCATGCAGGCGCGGCCGATTGCTAACAAGGCGCTGAGCGAGATTCGTGGTAAGGACATGGCGACGTATATCCGCAGCCGCCAGGCTGACGGGGTGGGTTCAAACGCGATCCGACTCGAGCTGGCGCTGCACTCGCATGTGTATACCGTGGCCCGATCAGCGTGGGGAATGGAATCACTGGTCAACCCTGTCCCCTTGGCGAAGGTCGCACGCCCGCGCCTTCCCCTGGGCTGCACCCGCCGCCTGCTCGACGCCGCAAAAACCTACGGCGGTGAAATCGGGCGCATGATTGCCTGGGCGATCGAGACCGCCATGCGCCGGGGTGAGATTACGGCGATGCGCTGGGAGCACTGGGACCGGAAGGCCCGGGTGTTGCTCATCCCGGAGACCAAGACCGGCACACCCAGGCGGGTGCCACTCTCCACCCGGGTGCTACAGATCCTGGAAGGTCTGTCCCGCCGCCTGGATGGCAAGGTCTGGGGCCTACGTCCGGACTCGATCAGCCAGGCGTTCGAGCGGGTCTGCACCGCCGCCGACATCGAGGGCCTCACCTTCCATGACCTGCGCCATGAGGCCACGTCCCGGCTCTTTGAGAAGGGGCTGAATCCGCTGGAGGTGGCCACCATCACC
Organism: Pseudomonadota bacterium; assembly: GCA_021785795.1. Next base: position 3,969 of record JAJYEK010000066.1, on the reverse strand, counting down.
GGGCACAAGACGTTGCAGATGCTAAAGCGATACACCCACCTCCGGGCGGAGGATCTGGTGGGGCGGCTGGGGTAGCGATGCCGGTCATCGGCATCCAGCATGTTCAGGTCGCCATGCCCCGGGGCAAGGAGGCCGAAGCGCGTGGTTTCTACGGGGATCTCCTGGGATTGGTGGAACGGCCGAAACCGCCCGTCCAGGCTGCCCGCGGCGGGGTGTGGTTCCAGTGCGGGGCGCAGGAACTCCATGTGGGGGTGGACGAACCCTTTGCCCCGGCCCGCAAGGCCCATCCGGCCCTTGTGGTCCGCGACTATGACGCCCTGCTGTCCCGGTTGTGTGCCGCCGCTCTCGTCGTGACCGACGACGTCACAATCCCCGGGGTCCGTCGGGCGTTCGTGGCCGATCCGTTCGGCAACCGTATCGAACTCCTGTGTGGCGACCCGGTGCCCCGACCGACGGCGCCCTGAACGCCCAGAGCGCGCCGTCGAAAGGAGGGCGCGGCCCTCCCGGCCACAAGACATTGCAGATGCTGAGGTGGTACGTACTTGAGGACGGAGGATCTGGTGAGGCCGCTCGGATGATCAGGGCTGCCCTTGTGCCAAGTCGCGGTAGGGCGACTTGGCCCGCAGCCTAGACTGAGTAGTCATTGAACTTTACACTGGCTTGGATGTAGGGGAGAGGGTCACCCTCACAGTCGCAACCGCGTCCGTTGCGTTAGCCTTGGCCAACACGGTACCGCTGCCAAAGTTCGTAACGCGAAGATTCTCAATATAGTCACGGGAGATTAGTAATGGGAGACACGTCAGGTGCAGAAAAACCTCTTGGCATATGTGGACATCGTTGATGACGAACCGTGCCCCTCAAGATCCCTTGACCGGGCCTGCGCGTAGACCGTGCGGCCCGTGAATGAAACAACCCCACAGATCGACTCCACCTTCGTGGTGTTCGATGCCCAGGGTGCAGCCACGCCAGTTCCTGTCACCCCGGATTTCTGGACCGGGCTGACCCAACGCTTCGGCGACTTCTCCGGAAAACTGCTGGTATCCAGCTTTCATTTTGCGCAGGACTGGCCGACCTGGGAATGCCACCCCCATGGCGATGAATGGATTGGCCTGATCAGCGGCGACATCGATCTGCAGATCGACACCGGAGACGATGGACTGCGCAGCGAGCGATTGAACAAGCCGGGGGCGTTCGTCATCGTGCCCAAGGGTGTCTGGCACACCGCCAAGGTCAGGGCGCCGAGCACCGCGCTGTTCGTCACGCCAGGCCAGGGCACGCTGACGCGACCGGCAGCGCAGAATGAGGCGCCAGCGCGTGCTGCGCAGGATTCCGCAGCCTCTTCCATTTCTCCAGCCGCCAGCACGCTGCGTTTGAACCAGTTGAACCTCGTTTGCCGCGATGTTGACGCCACCCTGGCGTTCTACCGCACCCTCGGTTTGCAGATCCATGAGGCCCCACGCGGGTCGGATGGCATCCGTCATGCTAGGGCGATCCTGCCCGAAGGCTTTCTGCTGGAATTCGACAACGAAACGCTGGCACGGGTTTACAACGCCGGCTGGCGGCAGGACGCTGGCGATCCATACACACGCAGCCCCGCCGTCATTGGCGTCAGCGTGCCCATGCGCGCGGAAGTCGATCGACGCTATGCCGCAATGATCGAAGCGGGTTACACCGGGCGGCAGTGTCCCTTCGATGCCTTCTGGGGCGCTCGCTATGCCATCGTGGCCGATCCCGATGGACGCGATGTTGGTTTGATGAGTCCTCTGGACGAACAACGCCGGATCTGGCCGCCTCCGGTTTCTCCTGACACTTGAGACCCACCCGTAGTCCAGTGCCAGACGACGCTTATTCACCCTCACGGAGCCATCACCATGACCCAGGACCGCCTGACCTTCTACACCCACCCGCAGTCGCGCGGGCGCATCGTGCGCTGGATGCTCGAAGAAGTGGGTGTACCTTACGACACCGTGCTGCTCGACTACGGCACGACGATGAAGGCGCCGGAGTATCTGGCCCTCAACCCCATGGGCAAAGTGCCCGCGCTGCGCCATGGCGACACGGTGGTGACCGAAGTGGCCGCCATCTCGCCTATCTGGCCGATGCCTTCCCGCAGGCCGGTCTGGCCCCCGCACCCGCCAGCCCCCTGCGCGGGCCCTACTACCGTTGGCTGTTCTTCGCCGCCGGGCCGGTGGAGGCCGCGGTAAGCAACAAGGCGCTGGGGTTCGTCGTGCCGCCGGGGCGCGAGCGCATGATGGGCTACGGCAGCTATGCCGAGGTGATGCAGGCGCTGGAGGGTGCGGTGTCCAGGGGGGAGTACCTGCTGGGCAGCCAGTTCTCGGCAGCGGACGTCTACCTGGGTTCGCACCTGGGCTTCGGAATGCAGTTCGGCACCATCGACAAGCGCCCGGCGTTCGAGTCGTACTGGGCGCGTCTCAGCGCTCGCCCCACCGCAGTCCAGGCGCGGAAAATGGACGATGCGCTGATACCCAAACAGCGCTCCGACGCACAAAAGGGTTGAGGTGCGGGCAGCGCGCCACACAGCGCGCCGTCGCCATTCCCCTGCTGCACATTGCCGATCCCACCGGCGAGGACATCCAGCGCGGCGGCCTGACCACCGTGGGCCTGCTTCGTTTCTGATCAAAACCGTGGCGGATGTTCGCGGGTGTGGGGTCTGCCCGAAGCGGTACGCGCGACGTTCCCGTGATCACGTTCGTTAGGTCGGTAAATGAGTTGCCCCAGGTCCCGGCACGAGACTGCGACGGCTGGCCGCGACAGGAGACGCGCAACCCGCGCGACCCGGCCCCCGTCCGGTCTGGATTTTCGATCCGGCGTAGGATACCGTCGCCAACAGGCGTCCCAGCGGAGCGGTGTCGCCACAGGAACACGATAGACGCGCGACCCCGAACGATGATTTTCAGAACACCGAGGAGCTCGACCACATGCGGCTAGACCCGATCGCGCGCCCCGCGTCCTGGGTGGTGCGCATTGCGTGTCGGTACAGTCAACGGAAGTTCGGCAAGGTGCTGACGACGCTCACGGTCATTTATGCGCGGGCACCCCGTCTGCTTCGGCCCTATGCGACCCTGTTGGCGTCGGAACGCAAACTCTTGGCAGTGCCGCCACCGCTGCGACTGCTCGTGAAAGCACGGGTGGCCGCGATCAATGGCTGCGCCTTGTGCGCCGATATTGCACGATACGAGGCGAAGGATCCGGGTCTTCGGGGTCAGCTGAACGCGCTCGATGCCTTTCGCACCAGCCCCCTCTTCACGGCACGAGAGCGGGCGGCGCTCGCGTTTGTCGAGGAAGCGACGCGGAACAAGACCGTCGGAGACAGTACCTTTGCCACGCTCCGGGCGCACTGGTCGGAACACGAGATCGTGGAGCTGACGTGGTTGAACGCCCTTGAGAATTTTCTGAACCTGACCACTGTCCCGCTGCAGATCGGCTCAGACGATCTCTGTGCGCTCCGCGGGCCGGAGTCGTCGCGGGCGTGAGGACTGATGCTGAAACAATGGGTGGTCGGCCGACGGCAAAGGATTCTCGCGATTTCAGGCGGTCTACGGTCCGCGTCCTTAAACACCACCCGCGACCACCGTACCGTGCGGTACGACTGGCTGAACCCGCACCTGTTCACCCGCATCAGCGAAGTGCAGGACTTTGCCACCCGCTGGCTGTGGACCTACCATCACGAACGCCCGAACAGGGGCCTGAGAGGCATCACCCCGATGCAGAAGTTGGCCCTCATGGCCTGCGCCACTTCTGGCGGCCATTAAAAAAAGGGGGGATTACCTATCAGGTTAAATCGGTTGCATAGGCCTGCAGCGGGGATACCGTGACCCCGATTTATTGATGTCCGGTGGAATGGGATATCGCTGTATCGGGCGAGGTACACCGATGCAATGTCGCAACTTCGGAGACGACTTGGCCAGCGAAAACCACGCCCTTGCTATGCACCGGCAGCCCGGCAAT
>JAJYEK010000065.1 GCA_021785795.1 Pseudomonadota bacterium | reverse complement strand
CTGCGGCGTTCAGCACCCGGACCCGCCCCTGGCCGGACCGGGGAGCGGAATCCCTGCGGCGCCTGGGGCGGCGCATCCTCGCTGGAGGCTGCCTAAATGGTAAGGGTACATCACACCGCCGGCACCGCGCCATCTCGATCGGGCTCGCCCCGGTTGGAGCAGCCGCGGCGCCGCCCAGGGCTCTTCAATATCCCGATTTCTGGCTCCTTATCGCGCACCGGCCGCAGCGACCGGCCCGGCAGCGCCCTAGGCCGAAGGTGCCCACAGCGCGCATCCCGGCCGTTTCGGGCGACCGGCCTGACCGCTAGACACGTTGCGGTATCCAACCCGCATTACCCGCGGATTTGTTGACGCCGGTCAACTCCGCTCCTCCTTTGCCCGGTTATTATTGTCATTTTTGCAACTGCACATGAGGTATCGCTGCATGCGCCTCCCCGTCCAACCTGCGCTGCTCGGCCTGCGTTTGATGCCCGAGGCGATTCACGCCCAGGTCGTTGCGCATGTCCTCAACCGCCTGCTGCGCGGCCAAACGATCGAACAGAGGCTGCCCGAACTCGAAGGGAAGCGGGTTGACATCGAAATCTCCGATGCACCCTGCAATCTGAGACTGCGCGTGTCCGGATCACGGATCCATGCCTGTACACAGAAATCGTCCGCCTACGATGTGCGCATCCGAGGGACGCTCGCCGATTACTGGAAGCTCGCTACCCGTTCGGAAGATCCGGATACGCTGTTCTTCGCCCGCCGCCTGAGTCTGGAAGGCGACACGGAGACCGGTCTGTACATCAAGAATTTGCTGGACGCGCTAGAATTCGACTGGCAGACCCACGCAGTCTCGATGCTGGGCCCACGCCTCGGCCCGGCTGTGCATGGCCTGGCACGCAATTTCGCGGCTGCGAGTCCGTTTTCCGTGCACAAACCGAGGTGGCGCAACGGATAGCCGGGCGCTGCCTGCCCATCCGGGCATCCTGTATCGCCCCCATTGCCGGCAACCGCGGGTTATGACTTTTCGCCCCCGGTGTCGGGGATGAGAGCCACGACCTTGCGCAACAATTCTATGTTCAGTTGCGACTGGGCCTGGAAGGTGCCGGCATAGGCGAGATCCTCCTGGCGCAACTCGTAACAGTTGGCTCCGCTGATGTCCATCAGGACTGCGGGGATTCCGGTCTCGTCGAAGGCCGCACGCCGCTTTAGGTAGAAGTTCCCGCAACACATGCCGACGTAGGCCTCGGCACCTTCGCCCTGAATGCGGCCAAGCGTCTCACGCAGGTGCTCATAATTGTTGATGGAGATCACCCGCATCCCCCGCTCCCGCGCCAGCCGGTAGGCCTCGCCGACTTCACAACGGCCGCACTCCGTGCAGCCATCTCGAAAACGCCATTTGCACCATAACGGCTTGGCACAATACGGAACCAGCATGACGGTCGACCGGGAAAGGATGTCGCCGAGCACCTGGTCCTGTCCCGGGCTATGCACCATAAGCAAGTTGGCGGCGGCCGCCTCGACCCCAAGGTCCGCCTGCTCACGCTGATGGTTGATCGCCAGCTGCAGTACGTAGCCCAGATCCTGCGCGGTCGCACCAACCATTTCCCAGTCTACCGTGCGCAAAAACAGTTCCAGGAACACTTTGGACTGTCCAGCATCCTGGCCGGCCAGACCACGTTCGATCCGCATGAGCAGGTCGGGCGGACTGAGCTGGATGCTTCCCGATAGGTGCACGCTGGCAATCTCGGTCCCGCCGCCGGCCAGATCGACTTCTGCATGCAGAACACCACCGGCAGTGCGGTGGAATGCATGGAAAGTATCGCTCGAAACCGGACGCGGCGAGATCGCCGTGCCTGCGGGTGGCTCCGCGTGATCGTAGAGCGCGCACGGCGAAAAGCGGAAATCCACCCCCAGCAGTGCGCCGAACGCTTGGGCCATGCGGGATTCGATTTCCGCCACCGGCGGGATACTGCCCAGCTGCTGGCACAGGGTGGTAAAACGCTCGCGTGCGCTGGCCATGCCCTGCGCCGATAGCTTCTCAGTCGGGACGCGCAGGGCCTTGAGCATGGTTTCGACATCCACCTCCAGCAGCAGGGTTCCCTGAAATACCATCCGGCGACCATCATCGCCCAGGAAGCCGCAGGCAATCTTGCGTCCGTCGACCTCGATATCGTTGCAAGCCCTGAATGCCGCCCGGACCCCCAGGCTGCACAGTGCCTGGGCTACCGCCCCGCAGAGGCGTTCCAGCGCCGCCGCCAAGGAGGCCCCCGCCGCGCGACCCTTGGCCGAAGGCAGCGTCAGGCTCCAGCAGAGCTGGCGGTTATCCAGATAGAGCGCGCCGCCGCCGGTCAGACGTCGGGCTACCTCGATACCGTGCCGTTTGCAGTAATCGGCCCTGGAGACCCGCTCGGAGTCCTCATGCGCTCCCATGAGCACACTCGGCGTGAAACGATGGAAGCGCAGCTGCCCCGATTCGCCCGTATCGCGATGGGCCAGACGGTCCAGGCCAAGGTTGCCGCGGGCGGACCGAATTCCGCTGTCGCGCCATGTCCACCGCGTATCCATCACGGATCGAAGTCGGTCAGCCATTCCATTCCGGCCACGCCACGCCAGAAGCCGTTGCACGGACCGGTCGCCACTGCTGCTGCCAGCGCCGTGGCAGCTTCGTCAAGATCGATATCGTCGTCGATGGCCCTCCGGAACCAGCGGATGACCGTCTCCATGCCGCGGGACTGGGGCGAAAGACGCAGCACGTCTACGCTGAACTTCCGCAGCGCCGGAAGTTCGCGCACGAGATTGACTGTATATCCGGACTGGACCTGTATACCATTCAAGGTCAGAAACTGCTGCCCCTCCCGCGTTTCCAGATCCATCCCGTCAGGGTAGTCGGCGCAGCAGAACTGGCAGCTATCCTTCGGCAGGCCATGGGCGCGTGCCGTAAAGCAGCGCGCGGAGAAGGCGAGCGGCAGGCGTCCGAACGCGAACACTTCGGTCTCCATGCCTTCCGGCCGCACCGATTGCAGCTCAGCCACCGCTTCCCGGCCGAGCTCGAGCGGCGGCACCCAGCGACAGGCTCCCAGGTCCGCAAACAGGCGCAATGTCTCACCGTTGTATATGTTGATGTGCGGACCGGCAACAAAGCGCTCGCGATTGCATACCATGCTCACTGCTGCCATGTCATTGGCCTCAACGCGATAGCGCCCGTTTTCGACAATGCGCCGCATGCGGCTGAGTTCGGATGCCGCCTCGACCAGGACCATCGTCGTCAACACCACCTCCTTGCCGGTGGCCGCCAGTCGGTCTGCGATATCCAGCCAATCCGCGGTGTTGAGAGCGCGGCGCTTGGCGCAAACCGTCTCCCCCAAATAGACGATATCGACCGGCGACTCGGCGATGCGTCCATAGAACTGCATCACCGTGTCCCGGTCCCAGAAATACTGTATTGGCCCGAGAGACAGCCTCATGGGGCCTCTTCGCTGCGATCCAGCCGGAATCGGGATGGGGTCGTCATGGCTGGCAGCTACTGCCACGCACGATCGATCGCGCCGAGCGTGTGCTGCCGCCCCTCGGCCAGACGGTCCAGTTCGGCGATCCATTCCGGGCGCGGCGCGTAGCCCACGGGATCACGCATGCAGGCGTCGAGCGCCGCGCGCAGAACGCGTGTGACCTGGCCGACATAGGCCGGACTGCGCTGTCGTCCCTCGACCTTGATGGCCGCTACACCCGATTGCAGGAGCTCTGGCAGTATTCCGAGCACGTTCAGGCTCGTTGGTTCTTCCAGGGCGTAGGCCGGCGACGGATCCGGTCCTCCCCGGACGACGAACCGGCCCTTGCACAACGTCGGGTAGCCGGCACTTTCGCCCGGCGCGTACACGTCGATAAGCACGCCGTTCAAGCGCGATCGGCGACTGCTTCCCGATTCTTCCCAGCGTACCGCCTTGGCTGGCGAGCAGACTCCGCAGGTGTTAGGGGATTCTCCGGTGACATAGGACGAGAGCGCGCAGCGTCCTTCGACCATGACGCACAGACTTCCGAAACCGAAGACTTCGGCTTCCGCCGGGGCGTTGCCAATCACGTAGCGCACTTGGTTGAGAGACAGGACGCGCGGCAAAACCACACGCTGCACCCCGAACTGGCGCACGTAAAATCCGATAGCCTCTGGGTTGGTAGCCGACCCCTGCACCGACAGATGAAGTCGCAGCTCCGGGTGCCGCTCTCGGCAATAGCGCATGAGCCCTGGATCGGCGAGGATTACCGCATCCACGCCCAGACCCGCTGCAACATCCGCCGCGTGTGTCCAGTCGGCCCACTGCCCGGCGCGGGCATAGGTATTGAGCGCGAGAAATACGCGCGCGCCGTGTTCATGCGCATACTGTATGCCACGGCGCATGTCGTTGTCATCGAAATTCAACCCGGCAAAATTGCGGGCGTTCGTAGCATTTCGGAAGCCGAGATACACGGCGTCGGCGCCGTGGTCCACCGCTACCTTCAGCGCCGGCAGGCTGCCGGCGGGACAGACGAGCTCGAGTCTGGAGTTCAATTTATGCCCCCTACGGCAGCATGTCCGGGCGCGGCACGCCGCAACGCGCCGCCTTGCGCGGTGCCGCGACGCCGGAGCGCCGCCTCAATCCCGTTCAACACCCGCCATTTGTGTCCACACCAGGACGGCGCAAGCAAAATGCCGGGGGACGCAGTGCCCGTCACCCGATGGTAGAGCACATCCGCCGGCGTCATTTCAATGAGATCGGCGGCCAACTCGATGTATTCGTCCTCGCGGATGGGTTGATATCGGCCGCGGCGCCATTCATTGGCAAGTTGCGTGCCCTTCACGACGTGCAGTGGATGCAGTTTCAGGCCGTCCACACCCAGATCGATGACGCGGGCAAGCGTCGTGCGATAGTGGCTGGCGCCCTCCCCCGGAAGGCCCAGAATCAGATGGGTGCAGACCGGCATGCCGCGCGATCGTGCTGCACGGACCGCCGTGCGGTATTCAGAATAGCCATGGCCGCGGTTCACGCGTCGAAGTGTCGCATCAAAACTCGACTGCAATCCGAGTTCCAGCCACACCTCATAGCCAGCATCGCGGTATTCCTGCAACAGATCGAGCACCTCGAGTGGCACGCAGTCTGGCCGCGTCCCGACCGACATCCCAATCACGCCTGGCTGCGCCAGCGCCTCGTCATAGAGGGCCCGCAGCTGGTCGACGCCGCCATAGGTGTTGGTATATGCCTGAAAATAGGCCAAAACGTACCGCGCGCCGGTGCGGCGCGCGACCACGGCACGGCCGGCTTCGATCTGCCGCGCGATCGCAGGCGGCCGGCGGCCGTTCGGGCTGAAGGACGCATTGTTGCAGAAGGTGCACCCGCCGCGACCCTTGCTTTCGTCGCGATTAGGGCACGTAAACCCCGCGTCGAGCGCGATCTTGTGCACACGCTCGCCATAGCGGCGCAGCATGGCTTGCCCGAAGGTTGCGACATAATCCGACAGAGCCATCCGGGAAAGCTAGCCAACCTCATCGAGGACGCGGCGGCGGAACTTGGCGCCGACACCGGCCGCGATGCTGGCGCAGGCATCCATGTCGACACCTGGAAGGCCGTCGATCGCGGTGAGCGTTACCTCGGGCACAAAATCGCGTGCGCGCCGCGCGAAATCGAGCAGAGAGCGGTAGGCTCCCGCAAGCTTCGGCCGGCAATAGCGGTTGTACAGGATCTCGTTCTGGGCATTGAGCGATATCGACAGCGCGTCGATGTTGTCTTCCAGATCCGGGGTAACGTCCCTGCCATAGACCAAGTTGCCAAGGCCGTCGGTGTTGATGCGCACACGTGCCCCGCGCGCGCGCAGTCGCGAGGCGATCTCGAGCGACGTGTAAAGGCGCAGCGTCGGCTCCCCCAGCCCGCAAAAAACAACCTCGTGATACTGCCGCGGGTCTCCTACGGCATCCAGGATTTCGTCTGCGGTCGGCTCCCGGCGCAGGCGCATGGCGCTGCCCTGCACATCCCAGGTGCCATTGAATTTCGGGCAAAAGCTGCACCGCAACGTACAGCGGTTCGTGATATTAAGGTAGCAGTTGCCGTGCAGGACGTACGAAACTACGCCACCGGGCGCCTCGAGGCAAGATGAAAGCTGATTACTCATACCGAAATCTAAAGGCAAACGGTAGGCGCCAACCTTGACATAAGTCAACGAAAGGCGTCAGGCAGCTGGCGTCGCACCTCACCGCACTTCAGTGCATGGTTAAGCGACCCGTGTTCGCGTCCGGCAACCGGCTACGGGTCTGGCACTCCCTGGGCCTGTAGTGTGCCAGCCCGCCTTCGCCCTCGGAAGGCGCCTCCGCACACCACCGGCGGGCCGATCCCGGTCGGGAGAACCAGGGACCAGACCGGTCAAGCGGTGAATCCCGCCAAAATGTGCGCGCCGCGCTAGCCCGTGCTCCACGCGCGCGGCCTGCGCATGCCAGCCACCTTGCAGGCCTGCTGCATATAGCCATACGGGAACAGCTTGTAGAGCCGGTCACGCCCTGAGCCACTGCCGTACTTCTCGTTGAGAAACTTGATCACGAAACGTGCATCCGCTGCAACATGGTGTTGGGTAAAATAGTCGCGCATGAAGTTGAGCACTTCCCAGTGCTCCGATTGCAGGCTGATGTTCTCTCGCCTGGCCAATTCTTCGGCGACAACACTGTTCCAATCGTCAGGATCGACAAGAAAGCCCTCGTTGTCTGTGACAAGCCCGTTCGTCTGCACCTGCATAGCGGCTGCGTCTCCTCAAGAAATTTGCCCGATCATTGCCTCCGCAGGCCGTTGCCGGGACCTGCCGGGGCGGACCCAGGGCGCTGTACTCGTACGCCCAACTACCAACACTAATTAAAGATATATTATATGTACATCTTTTATATAACATGGCACCATATCATAATCAATATCTCCAATGCCTCTTTTGGATATCCCTGGAATAAAGCCTATGCGCCTGACCGTGTTTTCTGACTACAGCCTGCGCGTCCTGCTTTATCTTGGCGTGCACCACGAAGGCCTGGCCACCATCCATGAAATCGCTGAAGTCTATGGCATTTCCAAGAACCATCTGATGAAGGTGGTCCACACCCTGAGCCGGCGCGGTTATGTTGAAACCGTACGGGGAAAGGGGGGCGGCATTCGCTTGCGGCTCGCGCCCGCAGAAATCAATGTGGGCGCGGTGGTGCGCGCCACCGAGGCCGACACCGCGCTGGTTGAATGCTTCGATCGCCCGCACAACAACCGCTGTCCGATCATCCCGGCGTGCCTGCTGCGGGGCGTTCTGGCCGAGGCACTCGAGGCATTCTTTCGCACGCTTGACCGCACCACGCTGGCCGACCTGCTCCGGACAGACCGGCGCCTTGCGCCGCTGTTGGTGATCAGATCACACCACCTTCCCAAGGCCGCGGAGACTCCGGCCTAAATTCGGGGATCAACCCCGCCGCGGGCAGAGGCCCGACCTGCAGACCATAACGACAGGCTAAACACATGCCCAGCGCAAGCCGGGCCATCATTGCACGCCGGCCTCGCCGGTCGCCGCGGCCAGCAGGTTGACTCCGGCAACGAACGCACGGACCTTCTCACTCAAAGGTCATCCGGAGATCGTCGTTTGGCAGTGGATGAGACGGACGATGCCCTGCAAATCAAGGATGATTCCCATTGCGGCCGGCCTGCAGCCACCACAGACACATCAGCTCAAGGGCTGTACCGACCCCCTCGCGTTGATGGCCGGGCAGCAATCGGGCGTTATCCCCCGGCAACGGGAATTTCAATAGGGTATCGTTCGTCGCAGACGGCGACGGACCATGGGAAGACCGGTTCGGTTCCAGACCGGCGGGATGACGGCGCGTCCCTGCGCACCAGCGGCTATCCGTCGGTCGCAGCGGGACCAAGCGGATCGCAACTCCTGCTCATGCGTCCCAAGAGCTTGTCACCAAACATCACGAACCTGCGGTCGGAAGCGCGTAGACCATCGGCCAACAGTCCATCGCCGGCAGGCACATCGAACCTGGCATCCAACACCCGGTATATCCCAGCGGCCGGCACGCCGACCATGACGAATAGACTGGTGGACTTCGCGCAGCAAACCCCGCGTGCCGCAGCCTCAGTGGTCGCGCGAATTCCAGCCCCGATCGGACAGCACCCGGTCTATCGCGGAACCTACACCCCACAGCCAGCCGCGCGCCTGATACCAAAGCATCGCTGGCGACCGGCCGCTCTGCGCCATGCGCGAGGACATGCCCTCGGTCGCAACGATTGCGACGAGACCACGCTGGAACTCGAGGCTTCCGGGATCGAACCCCCGGTCCGTGCGGACCTTGAATCCAATATCCAGCAGAAATACCGATTCGATTCTGCGCAGCTGCAGAATCTGCCACGTCACAGCATGCGCACCGGCATTTCCGGGGCCTCGCGTCTGAAAGCAGCCTACCACCATGACGCCTTCGCGGTCGGTGTAGATCACGTGCGGCTCGACGACGCGAACGTGCTGTTGGCCATCATAACGCAGGACCGTGCACCGCCTTTCCTTTATGGACTGACTGAGCCGTTTCAATATATCGGGAGTCATGGCTGGATTTCCCGGCATCGGGTTTTCGAAAGACACTGGGTGAGTATAGGCGCTGCACCGAATCGGCGGGGCCCTGCCGCCAGGCGGCTGCGACATTCGCTTTGAAAATCCGGACAAGCGGGCAGGCAGCGATGGCGATGGCAGCTGCCCCGCGGCATGGGTCCACGGCCGGCATGGCAGCCCAGGTCTGGCACGGGAATTGCCCGGCATTCAGGCGCGCAGCAGCTATCCCGCAGCGCGGCAGGAGATACATCCAGACACGATAAATCCACCTTCTTCGGGACCATATCCCTTTGGGGTAGTAAACAAACAACGGCCAATTCATATACTTGGTTTGGTCCTCTGCCTCCGTAAAAGGGCAAGTGGTGGTGGAGACAGCGCCACAACCAGCCGGGGCTGCCGCTCCGGAACACGAACCGGCTGTTGCCGAATAGAGAGGAGCCAGGAAAATGGGGATCGAGGTGAACGGAAGGGTGCTGGACACCGACGAAGAAGGCTTTCTGCTCGATCCTTCCGTCTGGGACCGGACGATCGCCGAACGCATTGCCCGCATCGAGTCGCTGGAGATGACCCAGCAGCGATGGGTGGTGGTGAATTTCGTGCGGGAATATTATGAGACGCACCACTCGGTGCCGGAAGCGAGGGTATTGCTGAAGGCAATGGGCGAACGGATGGGCAAGGAACGGGCAACCCGCAAGTACCTTTACGAGCTGTTTCCTTACGGCTACGGTCAGCAGGCCTGCAAGATCGCCGGAATGACCAAACCGCGGAAGCTGATGCTGGACGTCTGACCGACACACGGGATAGCCTGCCCGGCGCGAAGAAACCAGCCCGGCCAAAACATTCCATGGCGGAAATCTTGCGAACCATCTGGTTAGGACTTCATTCGAAAACCGGAGTCGCGTATTTGGCCGCGGTCTCCGGCTATCTTGCACTATTCATCCTCCTGCGGCTGCGGACCGTGCTGCATTCCGTCGTGGTGATCCCGGGAACACTCCTTCACGAGCTGGCACATTGGATAACCGGCGCCTTGTGCGGCGGCCGGCCCCTGGGACTCAGGCTGTGGCCACGATACAGCGGCGGACAGATGGTTCTCGGAAGCGTCGAATTCGCAAACCTGCGCTGGTACAACGGGGTTTTCATCGGGCTGGCGCCGCTATCCTTGCTGCCCACGGCACTCATGCTGATGGCCTGGAGGGTCGGCCTAAACCCACGGTTCAGTGCAGGCGAGGCCGGCTGGGCCTATATCATCGCCTGTCTCATGTACGCCGCAGTTCCTTCGAGACAGGACCTGCGAATCGTGGCAATATCGCGCTGGATGCTGGTCAGCAGCATCGGTTTGGCGGGGATGGCCTGGGCAGGGCATTGGTAGCCGGCACATGACCCGCCGGAGATGTTCTCCAGGGAGCCACCATGCAGATCCGGCCGCGACCGTCATTACGCCATCGGCCTGACATCTGGGGCCCCGGGCGCACGCTAGCCTTCGGGGTTGCAATTGCCGCGGCGTTCCTGCTGGTGCAGCTCGGGGTCATTTTTGCATGCGCCCTTTACGAAGTGGAGCACGGGCAGCAGGCCTCCGTGCGCGCAGCCGCAGCCGGACTCAGTGACAATGGCCTGGTTTTTTCGCTGGCAACTGTCGCAAGCGCCGGCGCCTGCACAGTGTGTACGTGGGGGGCTGCACGCCTGCGCAAAGGCAGCGATCCGGCGGATTACCTGGGCATGCATCGCGTGCCAGCGCGCGCATTGATGGCATGGCTGGCCGTCACGTTAGCGCTGATGGCGGTTTCCGATCTCGTGGAACCTCTGATCCGGAATCCGCAGGGCCCGGAATTTACTCTATCCTTGTACCGGTCCGCGACTCTCGCTCCGCTGTTCTGGTTCGCCATCGTGATTGCCGCCCCGGTTTTCGAAGAACTGTTCTTCCGCGGATTCCTGCTTCAGGGGCTGCGATGGTCGAGATTAGGGCCCGTTGCCGCGGTCATCCTGACAGCCCTGGCCTGGGCCTTGAGCCACGCTCAGTATAGCCGCCCTGAGGTTGCAGAGATATTCATATTCGGACTCTTTCTCGGCATGGCGCGGCTGCGCACCGATTCCATATATCCGCCCATTGCGATGCATGCCTTTGTGAACCTGGCGACCCTGATCCAGGCCGCGATGGTTGTCGGCAGTCACTGATCCCCGGTGCGCCACCCGATGTCCGGGGCTTGTAGGCGGTCGCGACACCGGTACGGCCGTCGTCTGCTTCGTGCCTTCATGGCAAGCACATGGTAGTGTTTGTTTGACGCAGGCTCCGCTGTTCAGGCGGGCCTGGCGTGAGCAGAGGTAATCCCTTGGGAGGCATGATGAAAGTGGCGGTGCTATTCGGCGGAACCAGCGCCGAGCGTGACGTGTCGATCGCCAGCGGGGCGCAGGTCATCATAGCTCTGCGCTTCGCTGGCCACGAAGCAGTTGCAATCGACACCGTGCGTGGCGTGCTTAACCCACAGGAAGAGAAGCGCCTGCTGGAATGGAACGTCGCGGAGGCTCCGCCCGCGGCAATCGATTTGGTGTCGGCACCACCCGCTTCGCCCCTGGCACTCACCGATCTGCCAGAAGTCAGGTCGGCAGATGTCGTATTTCTCGCACTGCATGGAGGCGCGGGCGAAGACGGCACCCTGCAGGCGGTGCTCGATCTGTGCAGCATCCCCTATACCGGCAGCGGTCACGCGGCCAGCGCGATTGCCATGGACAAGGATATTTCAAAGCGCCTGTTCCGCAGCGCCGGTATTCCTACGGCCGACTGGCTGATGGCCCCGGCGCAGACACACGATATCGTCAGCGCCCTGAACTTCCCGCTGGTGGTCAAACCAAACAGACAGGGCTCCACCGTCGGGCTGACGGTAGTGCGGGATCCGCGGCGTCTGGCAGCAGCGATCCAGCTCGCGACCCGCTTTGACACGGAGGTGATGCTGGAGCGCTTCATTCCCGGACGCGAGTTCACAGTTGGCGTGCTTGATGGCGAAGCATTGGCGGTAGGCGAAATCATTCCGCGAAAGGGCGAGATCTTCGATTACGCGAGCAAGTACCAGAAAGGGGGCGCCTCCGAAATTTTCCCTGCCCCCCTTCTCCAGCATCAGACCAGTCGCGCCCAGGAGCTTGCTTGCCGGGCGCATCGCGCCCTGAAGCTCGAGGGGCACAGCCGCATCGATTTCCGGATGGACAGCGGCGGCGAGTTCTGGTGCCTGGAGGCAAACACGAGCCCAGGCATGACTGCAACCAGCCTGCTGCCCCAGTCCGGACTGGCTGCCGGGATCAGTTTTCCCGAGCTTTGCGAACGCATATGCCGTCTCGCGATCGACCGGCACCGGCGTGCGCATAGCGCCGGTTGACAAGCCAAGCCGGACACCAGGATAATTTTGGATACCTGCCTGTCCCGACCGGACGATCCCCTGATGCCACATTCAATCATTCAGCTCCACGGCAAGTCCGTACGCATAGAACTGAGCACTGCAGCCGAACGTGCCCTGGCAGCGCGCACCGAACCGCTGTTCGTCGAAATCCAGCTGATATTCGGCTGCATGATCGCCAAGCGCGTCTGGTTCCGCGATGATGCCAACGAGCATGCGGTTGCGGTGAACCCGAAGCTTCGCGTGTGGTTTCGTCCGGCACGTTATGACAAGACATGCAGTTTGGACGACATCGATGACGGCGCCGTCGCCAGCGACTACCCGATGGTTGCCGGACGCAAGGGCTTCGTTCCCGATGTGGTGCGTATCGATTTCCGGTCCGGTAAATGGGTCGGGGACTTTACCTACTCGATGGATGTCTTCCGCGCACAGAACGCGGCCCTGACACACGGGTGACCGCACCACCTCCTGTGGGACGTCCCGACTAGGCCCGCAACCGACGTGTCGATGCAGCCTGCAAACAAAAGCCGGCCGGCATTCTTATAAAGAATATTTAGATACATTGTGTTGCAGTCATTCCAGATACCCGTCTCGATGGGCAGGCACGGGCGACGATTCATCGCTGGCCGCGCAGGAGTCCTGTGCCTGCACTCCGGATCGCACATCACATTCCATTTGTACCCGGTCGCCCAGTTGGTACAAGATTGACACGTATCGCACGGCCGGCGAGGCCCGGCTGCCGTGAGACCGACACCACAGGAATGGGCCCCGGGCCCGGGAGAACAGCCATGGCAAAGGTTGCCGACAATCTGGTCAGCGCGCAATCTGTGCTGATATCCGGTGCAGCAGGGGTCGCCACCATGGCGATCGCCGACACCCTTTGGATGGCATACCGGTTACCACCCCGATGGACCGCGCTTGCCATCAGCTTCCTGTTGGGCGTGGTGACATTCTTCGCGGTCCGGCAAACTCTGGCCCAACGCATCCTGTACTATCTCTGCAGTTCGAGCATCATCTTCCTGGTGGCCGTTGGAAGTAACCGAGCCGGCATGATCCTGGCCGAGCTGACCCAATCCACCGGGCCACCCCCTAGCATATCCCGTCCTGACCTGAATACCAGCAGCCAGAAACGCGTGCTGCAGCACTTGGACATGGGCGCGCGGACTCGGACCAGCGGGTACGGTCGCCGTCGGCCCAGGCTGATGGGCGGAAACAGGAAGGTCGCCGCCCCCTCCTTGACCCAGGCATCCAGCGCTGCGGTACACATACTGCCTTCGCCCAG
This sequence comes from Pseudomonadota bacterium, assembly GCA_021785795.1. The sequence goes on along the minus strand of JAJYEK010000065.1, from coordinate 5,112 downwards.
ATCCGCCCGGAAACCGCACTTCTTCACTCGATGGTAGGCCTGCCGAGGAAGCCGCGGCCCGTCCGCTGCGGATGGCGATCGTCTCCGCGGCCCGCGCCAGCCCGGCGTGACCGCGGGTAAATTCAAAGCCCCGCGGCGAATGACGGTCTTAGTACTCCATCGGGACTGCCGGATCAGGTAATCCAGGCCTGACCGTGGTGGACAAGCATTTCCGGAATCCGCTCTGGCGGCACCGGACGACTAAACAGGTATCCCTGCGCTTCCTGGCAACCATGCCGTTGCAGGAACTCCAGGTGTTCCGACTCTTCTACTCCTTCTGCCACCAGACCCATTTTGAGGCTGCGGGCAAGGTTCGATACCGCCACCGTGATGGCCATATCCTTTTCGCTGACGGACAGATCCCTGATGAAGGTCTGGTCGAGCTTGAGATAATCCACGGGGAACTGGCGCAGATAGCTCAGGGAAGAATAACCCGTTCCGAAATCGTCAAGCGATATGCACACACCGAGCTCCTTGATCTGCCGCATCATGTCTATCGCGGCTGCCGTGTCCTCCATGAGCAGACTTTCGGTCAGTTCCAGCTCGAGCCAGCTCGGCGAGAGTCCGGTCTCGTGCAGGACACTGCGCAGCGTGTCGACGAGGCTGCCATTGCGGAATTGGCGCGATGAAATATTCACGGACACCCGCACCGGCGGCAATCCCTGAGCCTGCCACGCTGCGTTTTGGGCGCAGGCAGTGCGCAGCACCCAGGTCCCGACGGATACGATCAGCTCAGATTCTTCCAGAACCGACAGGAACTTGTCCGGAGCCAGGATGCCCGACTGCGGATGTTGCCAGCGCAACAGCGCTTCGATTCCAGCCGTCTTACCGTCGGCGAGCAGCACACGTGGCTGATAGAAGAGGACGAACTCTCCGTTCCTCATGGCTCGCTGCAGCGAGGTCTCCAGGCCCAGACGCTCCATTGCCCTGGTGTTCATGTCCCGCGTGAAGAACTCGTAGCGGTTTCTGCCCGATTCCTTGGCGCGGTACATCGCGGCATCTGCGTCCTTGATCAGGTGCTCGGCGGTGACTCCGTCCTTCGGATATATGGCAATGCCGATGCTGGCCCCCGGGTTGATCTCGTGATTCCGGAGCAATACCGTCCGGCCGATCTGGTCGATGATGCGCTGGGCCAGACGCGCCGCATCCTCCACCCGCTCCAGACCGTCCATCAAAACGGCGAACTCGTCGCCACCCATGCGAAAGACCGGATCGCCATCCCGCACTGTCCGACAGATCCGCGCTGCCGCCTCAAGAAGGAGCCGGTCTCCAGCCTCATGCCCCAGGCTGTCATTGACTACCTTGAACCGGTCGAGGTCAATCAGCATGATGCAGAACATTGCGGCCTTCCGCCCGTCGCGCGTCACTGCATGGCGCACGCGCTCGCTGAAACTTGCGCGGTTTGGCAGACCAGTGAGCGAATCCTGGTGTATCAGCCGACGTCCCAAGTTCTCCGCATGTGCGGAATCCGGTTGCGGCCCCGCCAGCTGCCTGAATCGCAGCACGACCATAACCCCGGCCAGGCAAATCGCGGACAACATCCCGAGCGCCGCACGCAGCAACCACAGCTGGTCCTCGCGAATGCCCCCGGCGAGATCCGTCATGCGGGAGCGGATTTCGACCACGCCCTCCACAGGGCCGGCGACGCTGAGACGCAGCGGCAGGAACGACACCGCCCTGACCGGCACCGGAATGACGTGCGCGAGGAGAGAACTACGGCCGTCAAACCGGACAACGCTCGATGCGCGACCGGCACGGGCGGCCGCTAGTTGGGTGTCGTGGCCCCCCCGGGGACGGCTGCCGGCCATTCCGGCCGAAAAAAGGATCAACCCGTTCGGCGCGATCAGTCTCACCTGGGTGATACCGAGGCCACGGATGAGCGCACCAACCTTGCGCTGCAGTTGCGCCCCGAGGCGCTTCGAGGACACCTGCACCCCCGCCCCGCGCGTGGAATCGCGCAGGATTTGCCGGTAATCCGAGCCAAGAATGTCGCCGAGCATCCCCGCCACGACCTGGTTGACCGCCGTCGCCTGCTGCTCGGCTGTCCGGATAACGCCCTGGCGATAAAAGGCGTACAAGCCGGACGCCGCGATCGCGATGCCCACGGAAACTGCTATCCAGACCGGGCCAATGAATTTGGACATTCTCGACAATTTTCCGAGGGTTATGACTTTCCGAGGTACGGACCGACGGCGACCGCGAGGATACCCTTTTGAGTTATCGGTCGGGAGTTGCAGGAACTTTAGGCCGGCCAGGGGGAACCGGACTGATCCCGGACCTGGTGGTTCATTGGGTAGCGCGTCGACCTGAAGACCGGACGCGTCCCATTCGCAGGCGCCGGCGCGGGCGATGACACGGCATCGCCAATGCCGGGGCGCTGCGCGTGCTGCCGCCTGGAACCAGGCCGGACATTCCGGAAACGCGGGCTCAACCGCTGCGCGCCGGCATAGCTTGACCAGCAAGGACACGACAAGCAAGACGCGGCACGAGGGGCTGGCGCTGCCGGAGCCAGGCCTGCTGGCGAGACGCAGGGACCGGGAAATCTCAGAGCAGGCCTCGCGCGCCAGGATACCGACAAAGAGAAGGACGGATCCCGCTACTCTGGCTTTCCTTTGGGAGGCGCCTCGGCAAACGGCCCGATCTGGCGCACCACTGCGGAGACCTCCTCAGTCTTGCCGTTCAGCGGTACGATCTTGGCAATACCCTGCTTCGCTACCTCGTCGATGCGGACTACTGCATGCACCGGGATGCGCGTCACCTGTACCCCGTCGAATTCCGCCTTCAGGCGCTCCTCGCCGGGGTCAATCACCACCGAGGATTTTTCGCCGAACGTGATGCCCTCGACCGCGATGAAGCCATAGAGGTCGCCCTGACTCACACGCTTTGCGTAGAGCTCGTAAACCTTGCCCTGATTGACAAAAGTCACCCGATACATGCACTTCTTTGCCATCGGCCTCGCCTCGCATTGCTGTCGCATAGCATAGCACCGCATTTCCGGCAGGTCATGAGCCGCCGCCCGCAGGCCCGTTTGACAAGCCCGGCAGCCGGCTCCAATATGAATAACCCGCGTTATCGGCAACCGTGAGGCGGGCTCGGACGTGAGTTCGTCGCATCATCCATCTGGACATAAACTAGCGTGACGGACGGCTTGCCATGTCGAAATCGCACCCCATTGTTGCAGTGACAGGATCCGCCGGCTCCGGCACAACCACAATACGGCATGCCTTCAGCGACATTTTCCGCCGGCAGGGCATTCGTGCTGCGTTCATCGATGGCGAGAGTTTCCATCGCTATGACCAGGAAACCATGGCCCAGGTGATCGACCAGGCTCAGGTCGCCGGTCTCGCCCTGAGCCATTTCGGGCCGGACGTAAACCTGTTTGAACGGCTCGAGATGCTGTTCGCTGAATATGGCCGCAATGGCGGCGGGACATTCCGGCGATGCATCACGGCGGACAATTGCCGGGAGCTCGGCGGAAAGCCCGGAACCTTTAGCCCGTGGGAGCCACTGCCTCCGGACACGCACCTCCTGTTCTACGAGGGCTTGCACGGGGGGGTCGTGGCGCGCGCCTGGACCCGCCGCCAGATGAGCCCGTCACACAATCCAGCTGTCGCCGAGCGGCGTTCATCCGACCACGGTGAAGGCGGTGTGGACATCGCCCAGCACGTCGACCTGCTGCTTGGCGCGGTTCCGGTCGTGAACCTTGAGTGGATCCAGAAGATACATCGCGATACACGCACCCGGGGCTACTCTGCCGAGGCGGTCACCGATACGATTTTGAGGCGTATGCGCGATTACGTGCATTTCATCGTGCCCCAGTTCTCCGTCACGGACATCAATTTCCAGCGTGTCCCGGTGGTGGACACGTCGAATCCGTTCATTTCCAGGGACGTTCCTGCGGATGCCGAGAGCATCGTAGTCATCCGCTTCCGCGATCCGCACCGTTTCAACTTTCCGGAGCTCCTGTTCAAGGTGGACGGCTCCTTCATGTCCCGCCCCAACACCCTCGTAATTCCGGGAAGCTATTTCGGACATGCACTGGAAGTGATCTGCGCGCCGCTCATCCACGAGCTGTGCGGCAGGTAGCCGGCCCGCATGTAGTCCGGTTCTAAGTCGGCCGCAGCAGCGCGATCAGGTCAGCATGGACGCCGCGGCCGTATCTGCCGAAATTGACCGCCATGCCGCCAGACTCCACCCGCACAACCCGGGCGAGCACGTAGCGCATGGTCGCGGCGCTGTCGGACCCACAGCGGAAAGCCACATCGAGAAGTGTGCCGACCGGCATGCGCCCCGATGCCTTGCCCAGGAAGGCGCCGTGCAGGCTCAGGTTGCAGATCGGCCATTTGCCAAAGCAAGTGACGCACTGACCGAGGGTAACCTCCATGGAAATCGGTCTGCGTGGGCTGCGGCGCTGATCCAGCCCTCCCGTGCCGCCGATAGCGATGCGCTCCGGCCAGTTTTTCTCCTGACTGCTGTACTTGCCGAACCGCTCATAGCTCACATTCCTTTTCATCATCACCTCCATGGACAGTTGCTCACCGCCGTTCGCATGAGACAGGGCATTGGGAACCGGCCAGCGACGCTTCGCGCCGCTCGCGGCATCAATGCGCCGCCTCTGCGCCGGTACTGATCGGGTACGAGTTTACGGGAAGTTTGATGACAGGAATTGCGGGAAGGTTCGCCGCTCAGCGCCCGGTTTCGCGGCTTCGTCGCCGCCCGACCAACGGGCGCACGGAAGCATACGCAACCCGGCCGCAGAACCGGGGTCCGGCGGCACAATTCAGCCGACTAAAAAAGCGGTGCGTCCTTGCACCGTACGCACAGGAAACTTTGTCGCTCTCGGGCGGTCCGGAAGCCGGCCTTTGCCCTACCGGCGGCGCTTCTTACCCCCCGCCCCCGGGACGGGGAGTCGTCCCGCCTGCGCTAGAAGCGGATATGGGTGGACGCATTCAGGCTTGCGCGCGATCCACGCCAGTTGTCGATGTGGAACTTGGTGAACGGCAGATCGGTCAGCTCGAAGAAGCGGGGCCAGCCTATGCGTTCCACCCACTCGCCCATGCGCTCCCAGTCCTT
>JAJYEK010000267.1:3140-3767 GCA_021785795.1 Pseudomonadota bacterium | reverse complement strand
AATTCGCCGACCGAATTGTCGCCTTCGAGAATCACGCTCGGATACTTCCAGGTGATCGCCGAGCCCGTTTCCACCTGCGTCCAGGAGATCTTGGCATTTTCACCGCGGCAGGCGCCGCGCTTGGTCACGAAGTTGTAGATGCCGCCGCGCCCCTGCTCGTCGCCCGGGTACCAGTTCTGGACGGTGGAATACTTGATCTGCGCATCCTTGAGCGCGATCAGCTCGACGACCGCCGCGTGCAGCTGGTTCTCGTCGCGCATGGGTGCAGTGCAGCCCTCGAGATAGCTGACATAGGCTCCCTCATCGGCGATGATCAGCGTGCGTTCGAACTGGCCGGTCTTGGATGCATTGATGCGGAAATAGGTGGATAGCTCCATGGGGCAGCGGACACCCTTGGGTACATAGACAAAGGAGCCGTCGCTGAACACCGCCGAATTCAGTGTCGCATAAAAATTATCGGCATACGGAACCACGGAACCGAGATATTTCCGCACCAGATCCGGGTGTTTCTGAACCGCCTCGGAGAAGGGGCAGAACACGATGCCCAGGGCCGCGAGTTTGTCCTTGAACGTCGTCGCCACCGAGACGCTGTCGAACACGGCATCGATGGCGACTCCGGCGAGCAGC
>JAJYEK010000267.1:0-3130 GCA_021785795.1 Pseudomonadota bacterium | reverse complement strand
TCCGCAAGGCTTTTCGGTCCGTCGTCTCTGGATTTGGGTGCCGAATAATAGACAATGCTCTGGAAATCGATCGGCGCAAAGTGCACATGGGCCCACTGCGGAGCGCGCATCGTCAGCCACTGGCGATAGGCACGGAGCCGCCATTCCAACATGAAATCGGGCTCGCGCTTCTTCTCGGAAATGAGCCGGATGACGTCCTCACTGAGCCCGGCCGGCACCGCATCGGACTCGACGTCGGTGACAAAACCGGCCTTGTACTCCCGGCGGACCAGGGTTTCGATGTCGCGACTTGAAGCTTCCATGGCAACCTCTGCACTCACTCTGACCGGCATGACGGCCCGGACAGATCGTGACCTGCTACCGCGGTCGGGAAAAATCCCGACTTTATCGGTCGGGAAATAGAATACGAAACCATACTATAATAGTCAACTATTATTCAGGGAGCGTCCTAACCGATACGGACAACGTATAAAATACATTTATAATCAATACTTTGATCTGGATTTGGTGACGCAAACGTTTGATGCGGAATGGGGCCCGAGGAATCGGCGCCACCGAGGCACTCGGAGGTACGGCCTTTTCAGGAAGTGAGGCCGGAGAGATCCGCAACAGGCCGCAATGGACCCGGGGGGGCCTCCCCAGCCGCTAGAGGTCGCGCGCCAGAATGATGGCGTCTTCTCGTCCCTTGCGCGCCGGATAATAGCCCCGGCGCGTTCCGATTTCATGGAATCCGAGTTTGCTGTAGACGTGATACGCCACCGGGTTCGAAACGCGCACCTCCAGCAACGCGGTCTTGGCATGACGCGAGCGTGCGATTTCCAGCATCTGCGAGGTCAGTTCGGTGCCATAACCCTTTCCCTGACTCTGCGGATGAATGCAGATATTCAGCAAGTGACATTCGCCCGCGCCCAGCGACATGATTCCATGACCAATGACCCCGCTGCTACCGCTGAGGACCTTACAGACATAGCCGAACCGGATGCAGTCCCGGAAGATGCCGAAAGTCCACGGAAATTCATAGGCGGCGAGTTCCACCTCCATGACCGTCGGGAGGTCTTCTTCGCGCATGTTGCGCAGCCGTACCTGACGCCGGAAGGCGACGGCGCTCACGGAGCAGCCTCCACGAGCCTCCGTGCCAAGCGCAGGTCCTCCCAGGCCTTGCGTTTGTCGGCCGGATTGCGCAGCAGGTAGGCCGGATGGTAGGTCACGACCAACGGAATGTCGTGATAGTTCAGCTGCTGACCGCGCAGCTTACCGAGCGCCAGTTCCGTCCTGAGCAGACTGTGTGCAGCATGCCGCCCGAGGGCGACGATCATACGCGGCTGGACCAGCTCGATCTGGCGCACGAGATAGGGTTCGCATTGCTGCACTTCGTCGGGTTGAGGATCGCGGTTATTGGGTGGGCGGCACTTGAGCACATTGGCAATGTACACTTCTTCGCGCGCGAGCCCGGTTGCAAACAGCATGGCGTTGAGCAATTGGCCGGCCCGTCCCACGAACGGCTCGCCCTGTCTGTCCTCTTCGGAACCCGGCGCCTCTCCAATGAACACCCACCGCGCATGGCGGTTCCCCGTACCGAAAACGGTCCGGGTGCGCTCCAGATGCAGACGGCACTTCGTGCAACTGCTAACCGCCTGTTCCAGTGCCCCCCAGTCCATTCCGGAAACTGCCGGCTGCCCGCAGCCCGCGGCAGGCTGAATCGACGGTCGCTGATCCTCCGCGCGAACCGTTCCCCCGGGCGGGAACCCGCAGTTTTCCAGAGCTCCGGGACCCGGATGCGCGGCATGCCGCGTGCGACGCTCCCATGCCCGGATGCCCATGGCCGCCAGATACTGTCTTCTGAGGTAGTCGTGCAAAACCATACGGAAAGGATAGCGCGGCTCCGATCGAACACAAAACCGGCAGGAACGCGGCACACCACTGATCGACGGTTTCCGTTGCCCTGCCATCCGCCCGACACCATCAGGATGGGTGCCACCACCCGGCCCGGCGTCTCAATGCCGGACTCGGGCTGCGGCCGGCCATGGCCGCAGCCGGACAGACACACCTGGCTCAGATCGGCGTTCCGGCCTGCGGATGCGCGCGCTCGGCGGGAAGCACCAGTTTGTTCAGCGCGTTGAGATAGGCTTTGGCCGATGCAATGACGATATCGGTGTCGGCTCCGTGGCCGTTGACGATCCGTCCCGCCCGTTCCAGGCGCACAGTCACCTCTCCCTGCGAATCGGTTCCGCTGGTTATGTTATTGACCGAGTAGAGAAGCAGTTGCGCTTCGCTACCGACCACCGCCTCGATGGCCCGAAACGAGGCGTCGACCGGGCCGCCGCCCTCCGCGCCCGCGGACTTCTGCGCACCCTGCACCGAGAGGGTTACCGCGGCATGCGGCCGCACGCCGGTTTCCGAACACACTTTCAGGCTCGTGAGCCGATACTGCTCGTCGACACCCTCGATCCCCTCCTCCGTAACCAGCGCCTGGATGTCCTCGTCGAATATCTCGTGCTTCTTGTCCGCAAGGTCCTTGAATCGCTCGAAAGCGGAGTTGAACTCTTCGTCGGTCTTGAACCCGATACCGAGTTCCTTCAGGCGTGTGCGGAATGCGTTGCGTCCCGAGTGCTTGCCGAGCACCATGCGGTTCGCGACCCAGCCGACGTCCTCGGCGCGCATGATTTCGTAAGTCTCGCGCTTCTTGATCACTCCGTCCTGGTGGATTCCGGATTCGTGGGCGAAAGCATTGGCCCCCACGATCGCCTTGTTCGGCTGCACGGCGAAGCCGGTGATGTTCGACACCAGTCGGCTGGCAGGCACGATCTGCGTCGTATCGATGCGCGTGTCGCAGGAAAACAGGTCGCGGCGGGTGCGGACTGCCATGACCACTTCCTCCAGCGCCGCATTGCCGGCACGTTCTCCGAGGCCATTGATCGTACACTCGACCTGGCGTGCGCCGTTAAGCACGGCCGAAAGCGAGTTGGCCACCGCCAGGCCCAGATCGTTATGGCAATGCACGGAGAACACCGCCTTGTCGGAATTGGGCACACGCTCGCGCAATGTCCTGATGAGGTCGCCGAACTGGCCAGGGAGATTATAGCCGACGGTATCCGGGATATTGACGGTACGTGCACCGGCGGTGATCACG
>JAJYEK010000064.1 GCA_021785795.1 Pseudomonadota bacterium | reverse complement strand
ATGATGACGCTCCGACGGCCTTCGTCCCGCCTTCGCGGCATTCAGGACTCGGCAGCGCCCGCCGGCGGACTGGAAATGCGACCCGGCGCCACGCCGCGCGCGGCAGCTAGGCGAGATTGTCCAGGATGGCGCGCTGCACCGAGCTCAGTTCGGCCGGCACCTTGATCAGGGGCCGGGTGCTCTGCCTGATCGCGATGTCGGGATCCTTCAGTCCGTGCCCGGTCAGCGTGCATACCACGCTGCTTCCCGCCGGAATTCGTCCGCTGCGCACGTCGCGCAGGGCACCAGCCAGAGAGGTCGCTGACGCCGGCTCGCAGAACACACCTTCCTTTTCGGCAAGCAGCTTTTGGGCGGCCAGGATTTCCTCGTCCTGACACTCATCAAACCAGCCACCCGACTCTCCAATGACCTTCCAGGCACTGTCCCAGGACTGGGGGTGCCCGATGCGGATTGCGGTCGCCACCGTCTCGGGATCATCCACCATATGACCGCGCAGAAACGGGGCGCTGCCAGCGGCTTGATAGCCGATCATGTGCGGACGGTTTCCAACCACTGCGCCGCCAGCGTACTGGCACTTGCCCTTGCAGAACGCGCAGGCTCCGGTGACGTGGTCCCCGGAGGCAGATGAAACCTCGCAGTAGCCGATCCAGTGCGCCGTGATGTTGCCTGCGTTTCCAACCGGCAGGCAATGGTAGTCGGGAGCGCGGCCCAGCTCTTCTATGATCTCGAACGCGGCCGTCTTCTGCCCCTGCAGCCGGTAAGGATTGATCGAATTGACAATCGTGACCGGTGCCTGCATGGCAACTTCCTTTACCAGCGCCATGCCGGCGTCGAAGTTGCCCTGGATCTGGATGACGACCGCGCCGTGGATCATGGCCTGAGCAAGCTTGCCAAGAGCGATTTTGCCTTCCGGAATCAGGACGAAACATATGATGCCGGCACGCGCCGCATAGGCTGCCGCTGCCGCGGAGGTGTTGCCGGTCGATGCGCAGATGATCGCGCGGCTGCCCTCCTCCACCGCCTTGGTCACAGCCATGGTCATCCCGCGGTCCTTGAAGGACCCGGTTGGATTGAGACCTTCGTATTTGACGTAGAAGTCCACCTTGTCACCGAGCGCCCGCGGTATGTTGCTGAGACGGATGAGCGGCGTGTTGCCCTCGCCCAGGCTGATGATGCGCGTGTCGTCGTGCACCGGCAGGCGGTCACGGTAACGTTCGATCAGGCCAGTGTAACGTTGGTGCGTTGTCATGAGTTACTTCCAGTCTCGGTTCAGATGTTCGACGCGGATGCGCATGACCTTGCCGTTGATGGAATCCAGCGCCTCGATGCGGGCTATCGCCTGGTTCATGTTGCGCTCGAGCACGCGGTGGGCGAGCAGTATTACCGACACCTCGTGGGCGTCCGCAGCCGGCTCCTTCTGGATCATCGCCTCGATGCTGATGCCGAGATCGGCCAGGATGCGGGTAACGTCGGCCAGCACGCCAAGTTCATCCTTCGCCTGCATGCGCAGGTAGCAGGCGGTCTCCACCTCTTCCATGGGCAGAATCGCGACATCCGACAGCTGGTCCGGCTGGAATGCCAGATGCGGCACGCGGTTGGTGGGATCCGCAGTGAGTGTGCGCACCACATCGACGATATCGGCCACCACGGCCGAAGCGGTCGGCTCGGCGCCGGCGCCGGCGCCGTAATACATCGTCGGCCCCACCGCATCACCCTTCACCAGTATGGCGTTCATGACTCCGTCCACGCTTGCGATCAGGCGGCGCTCGGGAATCAGAGTCGGGTGCACGCGCAGCTCGACGCCGCGCCCGGCGCGACGCGCGATGCCGAGATGCTTGATCCGGTAGCCGAGTTCCTCGGCATAACACACATCACTGCGCGTGATGCCGGTGATGCCCTCGGTGTAGACCCTGTCGAACTGCAGCGGAATGCCGAAGGCGATCGCCGACAGAATCGTCAGCTTGTGGGCGGCATCGATGCCCTCCACATCGAAGCTGGGATCGGCCTCGGCGTAGCCGAGCCGCTGAGCTTCAGCCAAAACGTCGGCAAACTCGCGCCCGCGGTCGCGCATCTCCGTGAGGATGAAATTGCCGGTGCCGTTGATGATGCCGGCGAGCCATTCTATGCGGTTTCCGGCCAAACCCTCGCGGATGGTCTTAATGATGGGAATGCCGCCGGCAACCGCGGCCTCGAACGCGACCATGACGCCGCGGTTGCGGGCTGCGGCAAAGATCTCGTTGCCGTGCGCGGCGATAAGCGCCTTGTTCGCAGTGACGACATGCTTGCCGTTTTCGATCGCGCGCAACACGAGTCGCCGTGCCGGGTCGTCGCCGCCGATGAGCTCGACGATGACGTCGATCTGCGGATCGTCCACCACTTCGAACGGGTCGGCCGTCAGGCGTATGCCGTCCATGGGACATGGCCGCTGCCGCGTCGGGTCGCGGGCGGCCGCATGGACCACCCGGATCTCGCGACCGGCGCGCCGGGCGATCTCGGCGCCATTGCGGGCCAGGACGCTCACCGTCCCAGCGCCGACCGTTCCGAGGCCCAGCAGGCCGATCCGTACGGGCTTCACCCGGCCTGGCCCGCTGTTTGCTGTTCGTCGCGGTCGCGGCGCATCATTTCTTTGATGGAGCGCACCGCCTGGCGCGTACGGTGCTCGTTTTCGATCAGCCCGAAGCGCACGAAGTCGTCACCGTACTCGCCGAAACCGATACCCGGCGCCACGGCGACCCGGGCCTGTTCCAGGAGCTTCTTCGAAAATTCCAGCGAACCCATCGCCCGGTACTGGGGCGGAATGCGTGCCCACACGAACATTGTGGCCTTGGGCACATCCACCATCCATCCGGCGGCATGCAAGCCCTGGCACAGCACGTCGCGCCGGCTCTGGTAACGCTGGCGGATCTCCTCGACACAGTCCTGCGGGCCTTCCAGGGCAAGAATCGAGGCAACCTGGATCGGTGTGAACATTCCATAGTCGAGATACGACTTGATTCGCGCCAGCGCCCCCACGAGCTTGCGATTGCCGCACATGAATCCGACGCGCCATCCCGGCATGTTGTAGCTCTTCGACAACGTGAAGAACTCGACCGCAATGTCCTTGGCGCCCGCAACCTGGAGAATGGACGGCGCCTTGTAGCCGTCGAAGACGATATCGGCATAGGCCAGGTCATGGATCACCCAGATTCCGTGGTCGCGCGCGATGGAGATCACTTTTTCGAAGAAATCGAGTTCCACGCACATGGCGGTCGGGTTGCCCGGAAAATTGAGCACCAGCATCTTCGGCTTCGGCCACGAATTGCGTATGGCGTTCTCCAGCTCGACGAAAAAGTCCACCCCGGGCACCAGCGGCACATGGCGAATGTCCGCCCCGGCGATGACGAAGCCGTAGGGATGGATCGGATACGTCGGATTCGGCACAAGGATCGCATCGCCGCGGTCGACGGTCGCGAGCGCCAGATGCGCCAGGCCTTCTTTCGAGCCTATGGTCACGATCGCCTCGCTGTCCATGTCGAGATCGACGTCGAAGCGGTTCTTGTACCAGGTGCAGATCGCCCGCCGCAGCCTCGGGATGCCACGCGACACTGAATAGCGGTGGGTATCACCGCGCTGCGCCGCTTCGCACATCTTGTCGACAATGTGCTGGGGCGTGGGCTCGTCCGGATTGCCCATGCCGAAATCGATGATGTCTTCGCCACGCTGGCGCGCCTTGGCCTTCAGCTCGTTGACGATGTTGAAAACGTACGGCGGCAGCCTCTGGATGCGGGGAAATTGATCTGATGGGTTCATGATATCGATACCACGGGGGGCCGGCTACCCGGCCAGGTGGAAATCCTTGTAATATAGGGTCTTACAAAAAGTGAGAACCATACTGGCGCGGCGCGGCGCTGTCAATGAGCCCGGCCGCATTTCCGGCGGTCCCACCTTTCAGGGTCCACTTCGAACACCATGAAATTCCACCTGCAAACGGGCGACGGAGACCACATCATACGCGGCTACGGCCCGGGACAGATAACAGTCGACCGCGACATCTACCGCGCCAGCATCGTGGTCCTGCCTCAGCGGATCATCGAGGACTGCCTGCCTCGGCAGTTCCATGAGCTCGCCGCGACCCATTTCGAGACGCTGGCTGGACTGGAACCGGAGCTCGTGATTCTCGGCACCGGCCGGCGCCTGCATTTTCCACCGCCGCGGATCACGACCTGCTTGATGGATGCGTCAATCGGCCTCGAAGTAATGGATACGGCTGCCGCCTGCCGCACCTACAATATCCTTATGGGCGAGGGCCGACGGGTCGTCGCCGCCCTCCTGATGATCGAAGACTGAGGACGGACTGTGCGCGTTCAGAACAGCGAGTCGATCGAGTAGCCGTTCTTCTCCAACATCACCCGCAGCCGTCGCAGTGCCTCGACCTGGATCTGGCGTACGCGTTCGCGCGTCACGCCGATATCCGCGCCCACTTCTTCGAGCGTGGAGATCTCGCGTCCGTTTAGGCCGAAACGGCGTTCCACTACCTCGCGCTGCTTGTCGTTCAGCTCGTTCAGCCAGGCCCTGATCTGCGCATGCAGATCTTCGTCCTGCAGGATCTTTTCCGGGTCAGGCGTACGCTCATCGGCAATAGCATCGAGCAGTGAACGCTCCGGATCGGCGTCGAGCGGCGCATCCATAGACGCGATGCGCTCGTTCAGCCCGAGCATCTCCTTCACGTCCTCGATCGGCTTGTCCAGCAGCGTCGCCACCTCCTCCGGCGTAGGCTCGTGGTCCATCTTCTGCGACAGGTAGCGGGCAGCGCGCAGGTAGATGTTGATTTCCTTGAGGACATGGACCGGAAGACGGATGGTACGCGTCTGGTTCATGATGGCGCGTTCTATGGTCTGGCGTATCCACCAGGTCGCGTAGGTGGAAAAACGGAAACCCCGCTCCGGATCGAATTTCTCGACCGCGCGTATGAGTCCCAGATTGCCCTCTTCGATAAGATCGAGCAGCGCCAGGCCGCGATTCATGTAACGCCGGGCAATCTTGACGACCAACCGCAAATTGCTCTCAATCATGCGGTGGCGCGCCGATTCGTTGCCCTTGCGCGCGCGCCGCGCGTAATAGACTTCCTCCTCGGCCGTCAGCAAAGCCGAGAACCCGATCTCCTTGAGGTACAGACGGGTAGCGTCGGCCTGGACCGAAACCACGCCGGCATCGCTGGCATCGGCCGTCTCGGGCGCATCGACATGGGCCGCCGCCGGTGCCGGCGCCTCTTCGTCACCCGCATCAGCTTCGGCTTCGCTGTCGGTTGCCGCCAGGCCCTCCTCGCGTTCGGTCTCCTCCGGCGCCGGCCCTTCGGCCTCGACCGTTCCCCGAACGTCTTCGTCCGATTTTTGGTCGGATTTTTTTCTACGCGCCATAATCAGTAGTTTGGGAAAAACAGCTTGGGGTCTACCGGGGAGCCGTCGCGGCGGATCTCGAATAGCAGCTCCACCCTGTTGGTGCCGGTATCTCCCATTTCTGCAATTTCCTGCCCCGGCCTCACTATTTCGCCCTCTTTGACTAGGATGCGTTCGTTGTGAGCGTAGGCGCTCAGATATTCGGCATTATGCTTGATGATGATAAGCTGTCCATATCCGCGAAGTCCACTTCCCTGGTAGACGACCTTGCCGGCCGCTGCGGCGAGCACTGGTTCGCCCAGCCGTCCCGCGATCTCCACGCCGTCTTCCATCCCCGCCGGGTTGAAGCGGGCCGTGATCCGTCCCTCGGCCGGCCACACCCAGGGCCCGACCTTCGACGGATATCGGGTCGCGCCAACAACGCCGGCGGGCGGCGGGCGGCGGGCGGCGGGGCGTGGCGCAGCGTAGGCGGTTGCCGGCACCGGCGGCCGCCGCGCATAGACCCGATACCGGCGGTGCGGCGGGAACAGGCGCAGCCGCTCGCCCGGGTGGATCGTGTACGGCGCGGCGATGCCGTTCCACTGCGCCAAATCACGGAAATCGCGCCCATTCTCCCAGGCGATGCTGTAGAGCGTGTCTCCGGGCAACACCGTACAGTATTGCGACTCGGGGAATCGCAGGCTCGTGCCACGGTTGCTGATTTCGGGCCGGACGCTCGGCCCGGCACAGCCCAGCGGCAGCACCGCGACCAGCATCAGCGCCAGCGCGATGGCCCGACGGTCCGCGCCGCGTTGCGGCCCACGGCTGCCCACTTCAGTGTTCATCCCGGACCAGCGGAACAAAGTTCACCATTTCGAGCACTTCGCGCAGGTAGCCATCCTCGGTGCGCGTGATGAGTTGCAGCTGTTGCTGCTGTCCGGAACCGACCGGAATAACAAGCCGCGCCTGCGGGGCAAGCTGCCCGCACAGCGCCTCCGGCAGTTCGGTTGCCGCCGCGGTCACCAGTATCCCGTCATAGGGCCCGTATTCCGGCCAGCCCCAACCGCCATCGGAGAGCTTGAACCGGAAATTCCGGTAACCGAGATCCTGCAGCCGCCGCCGCGCGAGCTTCATCAGCGGCTCGATACGCTCCACCGAATAGACCTCCTCAACCAGCGCGGCCAGTATCGCCGTCTGGTAGCCCGAGCCGGAGCCGACTTCCAGCACCCGGCGTAGCGCACGCCCGGCCAGCAGTGCCTCGGTCATCCGCGCCACGATGTATGGCTGCGAAATGGTCTGGTTGTGACCAATCGGCAGTGCAGTGTCTTCATAGGCGCGGCTGGAGAGCGCCTCATCGACGAATGTATGCCGCGGAATATGCAGCATCGCCGCCAGCACCCGCTCGTCTCGGATACGCATGGAACGCAGTCGCTGGATCAGGCGCTCGCGGGTGCGCTGCGAAGTAAACCCGATACCCTCCCAGTGCCGGGTCATTCCGGAATCTGTCGGCCAAGCCAGGATGCAACCTGGTCGAGCGCGGCATAACGGGTCAGGTCCACCTGCAGCGGGGTAATAGAAACACAGTTGCGCCGGATCGCATGGAAGTCCGTTCCCGGGCCGGCATCCGCCTCAGAGCCGGGCGCGCCGACCCAGTAGATCGGATTGCCATGCGGGTCGGCCGACCGTATTACCGCCTCGGCCTTGTGCCGGCGGCCGAGGCGGGTCGCCTCGTAACCGGCGATCTGTTCGGCAGGGACATCGGGCACGTTGACGTTCAGGATCGTGTCCGCAGGAAGCGGTTCCCGCTGCAGCTGCCGCAGCAGCCGCACCACGACACGCGCAGCCGTTGGGAAATTATTTCCGGAACGACCCGCCACCGATACCGCGATCGCAGGGAGGCCCAGAAACCGGCCCTCCATCGCTGCGGCCACGGTGCCCGAATAGATCACGTCGTCGCCCAGATTTGCGCCGTGGTTGATCCCGGACACCACGATATCGGGCTCACGCTCGAGCAGGCCTGTGATCGCCAGATGCACGCAGTCGGTGGGCGTCCCGTCGACATACCGGAAGCCGTTGCCGGCCTGGTGCACGCGCAGCGGGCTGGTGAGGGTGAGGGAGTTGCTGGCGCCGCTGCGGTCGCGCTCCGGGGCCACGACATCGACCTGCGCCATAGGGCGCAGCGCCTCCGCCAGGCATGCAAGCCCGGGCGCGAAGTAGCCATCGTCATTGCTCAGCAGGATACGCATTCCGCGCGCGAAGATACATAAATCTGCATGTAAAACCAACCTGCCGCCGCTATCGCACGTTCCGCGACTGCGCGTCAGCCCCGCCCCAAAGAAGCCTAGGCACGGCGGTGGGACCCGATTTGCCGGCTTGGCTGGCTTCCCAGGCACCGCTGACAGCCGATGGCTTCTGCTGCTGCCACTCCCTGACCCGATATCCGCTCGATGGGGCACTGCGAGGCCGGCCGCAGCCTGCGGATTGCACCGGAGCAGTGAAACCGGCGCCCAACCGGACAGCATGCGGATGCCAACGCCGGCAAATTGCCGCCGATGGAATCGGTATCGGTTGCCGAAGACGCTTCGGGGCATGGAACAACGATGCTCCCGCCGGACCCGTATGATGCCAAGAGACCCTGTTCCATGCGACGACCCGGTGGTACGCTCGCGCAATGCCGCAGACCACGCAAGCACCGGTCCTCAGCCAGGTAAACCTGGTGGCGAGGGACTTGGCTGTATCGATCGCGTTCCACCGGCTGCTGGGGCTCACCGTCGAGGAGGCCGCACGGCCCGAGTGGGTCCGGCATCACGCAACCGCCATCATGCCCAACGGCAGCCGCATTGAGTTTGACAGCATCGAATTTGCGAGACAGTGGAACCCAGGCTTCAGGCAGCCCAGCACCGGCACCATGGGCGCGGTCCTGTTCTTCGGCGTGCCGTCGCGGGAACAAGTCGATCTCGTGTTCCGGCGGATGACCGCCGCCGGCCATGCCAGCCAGCAGCCGCCACAGGACGCGTTCTGGGGATCGAGATACGCCATTGTCGAGGATCCCGACGGCAATGCGGTGGGCATAATGAGTCCGGTCGACCCGGCACGACGGTGCATTCCGCCGCCTCCTGACTGATCGAGCCGATCCGCGTCACGGGACGGCTCCCGCCATCGCGGTTTGATCATCGACCCCGCGCGCCCCACGCCAGGACTGTCGTTCGACGGCTCGAGGATGGGCGGGCCGTCAGCGGCAACGCGGGCACCTCCACGCAGTGCCGCATGGCGCGGCAAGACGGAAGAATCATGTGCCATCGGCCTGATGGCGATCCGGTCCGGGGAAACGACCGAACCGGATGTTCCACTCTTCCCGCGTCAGCCAGAGAACGTCTGAACGGATATATGGTCGGGGCGAGAGGATTTGAACCTCCGACCACCTCCACCCCAAGGAGGTGCGCTACCAGGCTGCGCTACGCCCCGTCGATAGCCTGTGCCGAACGGCACACCGGCGGACTCTTGCCCGATCCCGGTAAAGCCGCCGCAACGCCGGCACATGATACCCGAGAACCCGGAAGGGCGGAACTGCCGTTCACACCCGCAGCAGCTGCAGCACCTCTTCGAGCTCCTGGATGAGCTGACTGATGAGTGCGGCGCGGTGGGTAGGGTCGCTCAAATCGTGTTCGACGACCAGCTTGTTGCGCGCGCCGCTGATGGTGAAGCCGTCGACATACAGGAGGCAGCGGATCTGGCGGATCAGCATGACGTCGTGGCGCTGATAATAGCGGCGGTTGCCGCGCCGCTTCACCGGCTTCAGCTGCGGGAATTCCTGCTCCCAGTACCGCAGCACGTGCGGCTTGACGCCGCACAGGTCGCTCACCTCACCGATGGTGAAGTAGCGCTTGCTCGGTATCGGCGGAAGCTCAAGATTGTCCGCGGGATCCAGCATTCAGCTCCACTCGTTCTTTTAATTTATGGCTGGCGCGGAAAGTCACGACACGCCGTGCCGAGATCGGAATCTCTTCCCCAGTCTTCGGATTCCGGCCCGGGCGCGGGTTCTTCTTCCGCAGTCCGAAATTGCCGAAACCAGAGAGCTTGACCGGTTCTCCGTTCTCAAGCGTTTCGCGTATCTTTTCGAAAAAGAGTTCTACAAACTCCTTCGCCTCCCGTTTGTTTAGCCCCAGTTCATTGAATAGCGATTCGGCCAAATCAGCTTTTGTTAACGCCATGGATTGCGCCCTTCTTATTTACCTGCTCTGCTTATTGTCTGAGCCCTGCTCCCAGCTGCGACGCCAGAACTTTCACCACCTGTTCCATGAGCGCCTCAACCTCCCCTTCTTTAAGAGTGCGCGAAGAGTCCTGTAAGGTCAAGCCCATGGCCAAACTTTTTCTTCCGGAATCAATGCCTTCGCCACGATATTCGTCAAAAAGCTCAAGGTTTGCCAGTAACTTGCCGGAAACTTGCGTGACACAGTCGAGCACTGCCTGGGCGGGTACGCGGTTATCCACCACCACCGCAATGTCCCGGCGGATCGAAGGAAAGCGCGAAACCTCTTCGAACGCCGGGATCTGGACCTTTTCCAGGAGATCGAGCCGCAATTCGAACAGAAAGACAGACTGCTCCAGCCCGAGATGCGCCCGTACTGACGGGTGCAGCGAACCGAGCAGACCAATGGGCTGACCCGATGCGTCCGTAACCTCCGCTGCCTGACCCGGATGAAGCGCCGGATGACGCGCGGGACGAAACCGGAAACGCCCGCTTGTACCGCCCGCCGACACCAGCGCCTCCACGTCTCCTTTGACATCATAGAAGTCTGCCTCCCGCGCCGGAGCGCCCCACTGCTCAGGCAGTGCCGGGCCCACCACAATCCCCGCGAGGCTGGCCACTTCCGCGACGGTTCCGTCGTGACGCAGCAAAAACCGACGGCCCACCTCGAACAGCCGCACCCGTTCCTGCTGCCGATTCAGGTTATGGGCGGCAGCTCCGAGCAGGCCCGGCCACAGGCTCGTGCGCATGGCCGCCATGTCCGACGCAATCGGGTTGGCCAGCACGATCGGCTTGTGGTCCGGATCGACCAGCGCCTGCAGTGCCGGATCCACAAAACTGTACGTTATGGCCTCCTGGTAATCGCGGTCGACCAGCATCGCCCGGAACCGGTCCGCGGACACGCGCGTTTCCGTGGCAGTACCGGCCTGCAGCGGTGCCTGCGGCCGGCGCGGCGCGAGCTTTTCGTATCCCGCAATGCGCGCCACTTCCTCGATCAGATCGCATTCCTCGGAGATGTCGAACCGCCACGACGGCGGCGTCACCATCCAGCCGTCCGCCACTCGGACCGACCTCATGCCGAGGCGCTTCAGGATGAGCGCAATCTGCTGCCGCGGAACCGGCGCCCCCAGCAGGCGCGCCACCCGCTCGGCGCGCAGCTTCACCGCCGTGCGCACCGGCAGCTGACGTGCCGCCACCTTCTCCACCACGGGTCCGGGCCGACCTCCGGCCAGCGACAGGATCAACTGCGTGGCGCGCTCCAGAGCACGCCTCTGCAGCTGCGGATCCACGCCACGCTCGAATCGATGGGAAGAATCCGTGTGCAGCCCCATCTGCCGCGCCCGGCTGGCGATCGCTCCCGGACGGAAATAGGCGCTCTCCAGAAAGACACTGCCCGTGGCGGCAGTAACCGCCGAATCGAGTCCACCCATGATTCCAGCCAGCGCGCACGGACCCTTGCTGTCGGCAATCAACAGCGCGCCTTCCGGTACCGTCACGCGATTACCGTCGAGCAGCGCCAACACCTCTCCCGGCTGTGCCAGGCGTACCGTCAGTCCGCCGGAAAGCCTGTCCAGATCGAAGGCATGCAGCGGCTGCCCCAGCTCGAGCATGACATAGTTCGTCACATCCACTACGGGGTGAATGCTGCGCACGCCACTGCGCCGCAGACGTTCACGCAACCATGACGGCGTCACGGCAGCCGGGTCGATGTCCTCGATGACCCGACCTGCATAGCGCGGACAATCGCGCCCGGACCGGACTGTCACCCTGAACTGCCGCCGACTGCGCACCTTCGCCGCGCGCACCGCCGGAGCGCGCGCGGTCACGCCTGTCAGGGTGGAGAGTTCCCGCGCTAGCCCGGCCACGCTCAGGCAGTCGCCACGGTTGGGGGTCAGGTCGAGTTCGATCTGGTGGTCGTCCAGTCCCAGGGCATTGCACACGGCCATGCCCGGCCGTGCGCCGGAATCGAGAACCATCAGGCCCTCGGCTGCTTCTGCGAGCCCGAGTTCCTTGGCCGAACAGAGCATGCCCTGCGATCCCACACCCCGGATCTCGCTGCGAACGATACGCACGCCGCCGGGCAGTTCCGCACCCGGCAGCGCCACCGGCACCTTGAGGCCAACGGCCGCGTTGTCGGCACCGCAGACGATTTCCAGCATGTGGTCCCTGCCCACCCGCACTGCGCACACACGCAGGCGGTCAGCGGCGGGGTGCGGCGCGAGCGCGGTGATCTCTCCGACCACGACCTGATCAAGCGGCGGCGAAACCGGAATCCGCGCATCGACGGCAAGCCCGGCCATGGTCAGCCGCTCGGCGAGTGCGTCGCCGGACATGCGCACCGGAACCCACTCGCGCAACCACTGTTCGCTGATTTTCATGGTTCGGTGTTCACTTCTCGTTGTTCTTCACGCCTGCCTGCAGCGCGGCGATACGCCGCTGCCATCAGCGCTTCGGCTCTCAGCGGAACTGGCGCAGGAAGCGCAGATCGTTTTCGTAAAACAAACGCAGGTCGTTGACGCCGTAGCGCAGCATCGTGAGACGCTCCACGCCCAGGCCGAACGCGAATCCACTGTAACGCTCGCTGTCGATTCCGACGTGGTCCAGAACCCGCGGGTGCACCATACCGCAACCGAGCACCTCGAGCCAGCCTGACTGCTTGCACACACGGCAGCCTACACCGCCGCAGATCACACATTCGATATCCGCTTCCGCGGAAGGTTCGGTGAAAGGAAAGAATGACGGACGAAAGCGCAGTTTCAGCGGACGCTCGAAGAAACGTTCGAGGAATTCCGCCACAATCCCCTTCAGATCGGCAAAGCTCACCAACTCGTCGACCATGAGGCCCTCGATCTGATGAAACATCGGGGTATGGGTCACATCCGAGTCGCAGCGGTAGACTCGCCCGGGGGCAATGACACGCAGTGGCGGCTTGTTGCGCTCCATGTAGCGGATCTGGACCGGAGAAGTGTGGGTGCGCAGCAGCAGTCCGGACCCGAAGTAGAAGGTGTCGTGCATGGCGCGCGCCGGATGGTTCTCCGGAATATTGAGCGCCTCAAAATTATGGAACTCATCCTCGATTTCGGGACCATCGGCGATATCGAAGCCCATGTGCTGGAAGAGCGTCTGCAGGCGCTGCACGGTTCGCGTGATCGGATGGTATCCGCCCTGACGCAGCCCGCGGCCCGGCAGGGTCACATCAACAGTTTCTTCGGCGAGTTGTGCTTCGCGCTGGATGGACTCGAGTTCCTGCCGGCGACGGTTGAGCTCGCCCTGCAGGGACTGCTTGGCGTCATTGACCAGCTGTCCGGCCTGCGGCCGTTCCTCGGGAGGAAGCCCTCCCAGCCCTTTCAGCTGCTCCGTCAGGATGCCCTTCTTCCCCAGGTACCTGACACGCAGCTGCTCCACGGCCGCCACATCGGCTGCATCCGCAGCTGCCCGACGTGCCTCATCCAGCAGTTGGCTAAGTTGTTCGCGCACTGTCAGACCGCGCTCCGGGGACGAAAACAGGAGAGGGAAAGGTACGGAACCTTTCCCTCATTTAGTCGGACCGGCTGCACAGGGCGGCCGGGGCGCTGCCCTGCGCCGGCCGGCAACTACGAAAGACTGGCCTTGGCCTTTTCCGCCAGCACCGAAAAGGCATGTTTGTCGTGCACAGCAATATCGGCCAGGACCTTGCGATCGACGGCGATTGCAGCGCGCTGCAGGCCGTTGATGAACCGGCTGTAGCTCAGACCGCATTCCCGCGCCGCCGCGTTGATGCGCGCAATCCACAGCGCACGAAAATCGCGCTTGCGCACGCGCCGGTCGCGATAGGCGTACTGCCCAGCCTTGTCAACCGCCTGCTTGGCGACGCGATACACTTTGCGTCGCGCGTTGAAATAGCCCTTGGCCCGGCCCAGCACCTTCTTGTGGCGAGCGTGGGCGGTAACTCCGCGTTTAACCCGTGGCATGGCTCACCCCCCTCAGACGTACGGCAGCATGCGCCGCACGGCCGCCACATCGGAACCATGCACTTGCATGGTGCCGCGCAGATGACGTTTGCGCTTGGTCGGCTTCTTCGTCAGGATGTGACGCACGTACGAGTGGCCGGTTTTGAAACCGCCGCTCGCAGTCTTGCGGAACCGCTTGGCGGCCCCGCGATTGGTCTTCAACTTCGGCATTTCCGTACTCCGCATTCTCACGCCGGAATCCGTCCGTCGAACGGAAGTCTCCCGGCGCTACAGGTTGGACCGCACGATGGCGCGGCCTTATCGTTTGGGGTTGACCACCATGACCATCTGCCGACCTTCCAGGCGCGGATACTGCTCGACCGTCCCGACTTCCTTGAGGTCCGCCTCGATGCGCTTTAGCAGCTGGAAGCCCAGCTCCTGATGCGCCATCTCGCGGCCCCGGAAACGCAGAGTGATCTTGGCTTTGTCCCCGTTTTCCAGGAAACGTATCAGGTTGCGCAGTTTGACCTGATAATCTCCGACGTCCGTCCCAGGACGAAACTTCACTTCCTTGATCTGGATCTGTTTCTGCTTGCGCTTCGCCGCGTGCTTGCGCTTGCTCTCCTCATACTGGAACTTGCCGTAGTTCATGATACGGCAGACCGGCGGCGAAACATTGGGCGAAATCTCAACCAGATCAAAGCCCTCCGCCGCAGCCATTTGCTTGGCTTCGGCGGTTGAAACCACGCCTATTTGTTTTCCATCAGCACCGATCAACCTCACATTCGGTGCCTTGATCTGTTCATTCAGGCGTGTCTCTTTATCTGAAGCGATAGGTGCAACCCTCCGTCTAATCAGCAAAAAAGCCGTGGCTCGCGATCTCCTGGGTGAGTCGCTCGATGAACGCTGGCAGCGCCATCGAGCCCAGATCCTCACCCGTGCGCGTGCGCACGGCCAGAGTCCCGTTCTGCGCCTCCTTTTCCCCGACGACCAGCAGGTACGGGATGCGCTGTAAGGTATGTTCGCGGATTTTAAAGCCAATCTTTTCGTTTCTCAAGTCCGTTTCGATCCGGAAGCCCTCTTTGCCCAGTTTTTCGGCCACGGAGCGGGCATAGCCATCCTGCCGGTCGGTGATTGTGAGAATGACTCCTTGGACTGGTGCCAGCCACGGAGGGAAAGCTCCGGCGTATTCCTCGATCAGAATTCCGATAAACCGTTCGATCGATCCGAACACCGCCCGGTGCAGCATCACCGGAATCTGTTTGCTGCCATCGGCGGCAATGTAACCCGCCCCGAGCCGTCCGGGCATGGAGAAATCCACTTGGACGGTCCCGCACTGCCATAGCCGCCCGATGGAGTCCCTGAGGGAAAACTCGATCTTGGGGCCATAAAATGCCCCTTCCCCGGGCTGCAGGTCCCAAGGCAACTGCTTGCTGTTCAGCGCCTGCTCCAGGGCATGCTCCGCCCGGTCCCACGCTTCTTCCGAGCCAATGCGGCTGGCAGGCCGGGTGGAGAGCCGGTACTGCAGCTGGCGGAACCCGAAATCCGAATAGACCCGGTGCAGCAAATCAATAAACGTCGACACCTCGGACTGAATCTGGTCTTCAGTACAGAAAATATGCGCATCGTCCTGGGTGAACCCGCGCACGCGCATCAGGCCATGCAGGGCGCCGGATTGCTCGTTGCGGTGGCAGGAACCGAATTCCGCCAGCCGCAGGGGCAGATCGCGGTAGCTCTTGAGGCCCTGGTTGTAGATCTGGATATGGCACGGGCAGTTCATCGGTTTCACCGCGAAGGTACGTTTCTCCGACTCGGTGGTGAACATGTCGTCGTGAAACTTCTCCCAGTGCCCCGACTTCTCCCACAGACTGCGATCCACGAGTTGTGGCGTGCGTACTTCCCGGTAGCCGTGGTCACGCCACAGCCGGCTCATGTAAGCCTGAATCGTCTGGTAGATGCGCCAGCCGCGCTCATGCCAGAACACCATGCCCGGGGCTTCCTCTTGCATGTGAAACAGGTCGAGGGCCTTGCCGATCTTGCGGTGATCCCGCTTCTCGGCCTCCTCAAGGCGGTGCAGGTAGGCATCCAGCGCCTTCTTGTCCCCCCAGGCCGTGCCGTAGATGCGCTGCAGCATTTCGTTGCGCGAATCGCCCCGCCAATAGGCGCCGGCCACCTTCATGAGTCTGAATGCCCCGAGCTTGCCGGTGGAGGGGACATGCGGTCCACGGCACAGATCGATGAACTCGCCCTGGCGGTAAAGCGAGATTTCCTCGCCCTCGGGGATGCTCTCGATAATTTCGGCCTTGTACCGCTCGCCCATGTCGCGAAACAGCTGCACCGCCTGCGCGCGTGCCATGACTTCCCGCCGAACCGGGAGATCGCGCTTGGCAAGCTCCTGCATGCGGGCCTCAATGGCGCGCAAATCCTCTTCGCTGAAGCCGCGCTGAAAGGCGAAATCGTAGTAGAAGCCGTCCTCGATGACCGGACCGATGGTCACCTGGGCTGCCGGGTAGAGCGCCTTGACGGCCTGGGCCAGAAGATGGGCAGTCGAGTGCCGTATCACCTCCAGGCCATCCGAATCGCGACCGGTGACCACGGCCACGGTCGCGTCATGATCGATCACGAAAGAGGTATCGACCAGCCGGCCATCGACCCGTCCGGCAAGCGCAGCCTTCGCCAACCCCGGACCGATGGATGCTGCCATTTCACCCACGGTAACAGGCTGTGGATATTCGCGCCGGCTTCCGTCAGGCAGGGTGACTACAGGCATCTGGGTTGGACCCTTTTGTCAGTGGCGGCCGTCACGAAGGGCCGCATGGGGGGTTCGCCCCTTCCGGCTGGATGTACGGCTCGGAAAACCGGAGCGGGAAATCTGGTAGGCGCGAGTGGGATCGAACCACCGACCACTACCATGTCAAGGTAGTGCTCTACCACTGAGCTACGCGCCTGGATTCAGGCGCGCAAAATAGCACAAGTGCGCAGCCGGTCACAAGGCGCTGCCTGCTGCGCGCCGGACCTGGAACGGGGCACTGGCCCGTTGCGTGACAGGCCGCCGCAGTTTGCCGTAACCATGGGAAAGCCGGCGGGTGTGCGCTAATATCTTCAGATACGGCCCGCCGCCGGTGTGCCGGATTCCGGCGGCCACGCGACTGCCGAACGGCCCGTGCCACACAATGCCCGGTCCTCGCCGCTGCCGGTCGCCCAAGGCCAGGCCTGGGCAAACCCGGGCCTATGTCAACCGGACGCCAGGGAAAAGACATGCCATCCGAAAACCAGCGAAGGTTTACGCGATTTCCGCTCGATGCCGTGGTGCAGATCCGGCACGGCTCCGTGCAGTGGGAGGCGCGACTGCTCGACATATCTCTGAACGGTGCACTGCTGACCGTGCCACACGACTGGAACGGATCTCCCGGAGATGCCGTCGAACTTGCAATGCACATCGCAGACAGCGCCGTGGTGATAAGGATGGAAGCCGAGGTCGCACACCAGGGACCCGGATATGTCGGATTCCGCTGCCGGCGCATCGAT
The DNA here is from genome assembly GCA_021785795.1 of Pseudomonadota bacterium. Next base: position 1,557 of record JAJYEK010000064.1, on the reverse strand, counting down.
CTCGACAGCATCGAGCATCTGCGCCGCCTGGTCGAGCTCAATCTCGGCGATCCGGCACGGCTCAACCGCGAGTTGCACGCGCTCGGCAGCCAGGAATAGCGCAGCCGCGCCCGCTAGCGTCCGGCGATACCCGACTCGGTCGCCCCGAGGTTGCGCGCCTTGATGGCTTCGATCCGGTCACGGATCGCGGCGGCCTCCTCGAACTCCAGGTTCCGGGCGCGCGCGAACATCTCCTTCTCGAGCTTGCTCAGCACCCGCCCGAGCGCCTCCGGCGCAAGACCGGCGTACTCCATATTTTCCTCCGCTGCCCGCACCGACACCCCGGCGCCGCCTCGCCCACCCGTCCGAGCGTAGGGAACACCCTCGATGAGATCTTTCACCGCCTTGACGATACTGGTTGGCGTGATGCCATGGGCCTCGTTGTAGGCAAGCTGCCTGGCGCGCCGACGGTCGGTTTCCTCGATCGCCTGCTGCATGGAGCGGGTAACCGTATCCGCATACATGATCGCCTTGCCGTGCACGTGGCGGGCAGCGCGACCGATGGTCTGGATGAGAGACCGGGCGGAACGCAGAAAGCCCTCCTTGTCCGCATCCAGAATGGCCACGAGCGACACCTCCGGCAGGTCGAGTCCTTCGCGCAGCAGGTTGATCCCTACCAGCACATCGAACACGCCGGCGCGCAGGTCGCGGATGATCTCCACGCGTTCCACCGTATCGATGTCCGAATGCAGGTAGCGCACCCGCACGCCGTGCTCTGCGAGATACTCGGTCAGGTCCTCGGCCATGCGCTTGGTGAGCGTGGTGACCAGGACGCGCTCGCCGACCGCTGTGCGCTGCCCGATCTCGGAAAGCAGGTCGTCCACCTGCGTGAGCACTGGACGCACTTCGATCTGCGGATCGAGCAAGCCCGTCGGCCGGACCACGAGGTCGATCACAGCCCCGGAGCGCTGCGCCTCGTACGGCCCGGGCGTGGCCGACACGAAAATCGTCTGCGGCATCAGTGATTCGAACTCCTCGAACTTCAGCGGCCGGTTGTCCAGGGCCGAAGGCAAGCGAAAGCCGTATTCCACGAGCGTTTCCTTGCGTGCCCGGTCGCCGCGGTACATGCCCCCGATCTGCGGCACCGTCACATGACTCTCATCGATGACCATCAGACAGTCGGAGGGGAGATAGTCGATGAGCGTCGGCGGCGGTTCGCCGGGCTTACGCCCCGACAAGAAGCGGGAATAGTTCTCGATCCCTGGGCAATAACCCATTTCCTGCAGCATTTCGAGATCCAGGCGGGTGCGGCTCTCCAGGCGCTGGGCCTCGACCAGTTTGTCGGCCGCCCGCAGCGCCTCCAGACGCACGCGCAATTCATCCTTGATGGCGTCGATTGCCTGGATCACCGTCTCACGCGGAGTGACATAATGCGATGAGGGAAAGATCGTAGCACGAGTAAGCGGGTTCAGCGTCTCGCCCGTGAGCGGATCAAACTGGCTCAGGCTCTCGATATCGTCGCCAAAAAGCGTCACCCGAATCGCCCAACGTTCCGATTCCGCCGGAAAAATGTCGATG
>JAJYEK010000063.1 GCA_021785795.1 Pseudomonadota bacterium | reverse complement strand
GCCTCGCGAACGACCAAACAAAGCCCATCGGAGTGCGGAATGGTGCGTTTTGCCTTCCCGCCCTGGCAAAACCTCGCTTCGGCATCCTGCACTTGTCGAAATGGGATGTTAGTTCAGACGTGCCTTAGGTTTGGTTGTCATGACAAATCTCCTGCAGCGAACCGTCTTTGGTCGCTTCACTGAGCTGCCGAGCCGTTCTAACCAGCAAATCAGCAGCAAGATCTTGAGAGGGATTGCGCGGGCAAATACTCAGCACATGGCCCACCCTTACGAAGACGTGAGCCATAGGAACCCGGACGCGGACGGGAAACCATTGCCGTCGCTTAAGGTTTTATGATCTTTTTTGCATCTCAGGCACGATGGCGGCGCCCGCGGCAATGGCGGCGTCATGAAGCCTTTTGTCTAACGTGGCAAGTGGCAGGTCGCGCCTTAGCGCAAGCTCGAGGTAGGCCGCGTCGTACAACGTCAGCCCATGGACCTTTGCAATATCTAACGTGGTCGACCAGGCAACCGCGTCGGTCTGATGGTCAACGGCCTCCGGCAACAGACGCAAGTCCGGTAGAAGTTCACCCATTTCCTGGATAGTGATGCGACCACGCCGCGTGGCGACAAGCAGGGCATTGCAGACCTCCAGCGCCCAATGGGCGGGGACACAAATACCCTCCCCCAACAATCGCTCACGTACCCGATTGGCGGATTCAGCGTCTTCATCGCGCAGATACCAGGCCAGTGTCATAGAGGCATCGGCGACAAAGGCCATCAGTATTTACGCCCTGCGTCGATTAATTCGCGCAAAGAGACATCCCCTAGGTCATGGGTGGCCTGAAATGCCTTCATGCGGGCCACAACCGCGCGCCGCTCTTCCAAGCCCTGGGTCGCCACCGATCGTAACTCCGCCACCGCCTGCCCATGCTTGGTGATAATGAACCGCTCCCCTTTGCGCACCCGATCTAGGATCTCGGACAAATGCGTCTTCGCCTCATAAGCGCCGATTTCGGGCATTGCGCACCTCCTGCTACGCCATAAACTAGTTGTTGACTAGTTTATGCAGTGGCCATGTGGCTGTCAACGTCGGCAACCCCAGCGGGACATATACAGCGATCCCGCTTAATCGCTATGCGCCATGGAGAGCGTAGCGAGAGCGCGTAGTCCGCGGGAAGCGCAGGTCCGGGCGGGTGGCCGTGAATAACCCCGTTTGCGGGGGCAGGCCACGTGCAAGGACATCGACACGCCCCCCAACCCAAAGGGGCAACCGAATCAGCCGCGATGTGGGTGGGGGGGTGGCTACGTTTGAGCGTCGGCCGAAATGCCCGTTCATGACGCCCGGACACCGCAAGGTAGAGGCAGATCCGGATGGCGGAGCGCCCTTCTTAACTCAGATCGAGAAGCATCTCCGCCATGTCGAGGACGCCGATTGCCTGTACTTCCTCCGAAACTGGGTAACGCTCTGTGCCGGCATAGACAACGAAACTTCTGTTCGGATGGATGTCTTTGCGACCCTCGTAAAACCCCTTACCCGGTTTGGCCGACAGCACACGCTTGATCTCGATCGCCCAGCGTCCGGCGCGGCCGGGCAAATCCAGGACCAGGTCGATCTCGGCGCCCGCCGAAGTTCGGTAAAAGCTGGCGCTTGTCCGATCTCGTGCGACCGAAAGCAGATTTTCAATCACAAACCCCTCCCGGCTCGGCCCGATTACCGGATGACCGGCCAGTTCATTGTAATCCCCAATCCCGAGCAACGCGTGCGCGACACCACTGTCCCGCACATAGACCTTGGGTGACTTCACCAAGCGCTTTCCGATATTTGCGTGCAAGGGCTGCAGCCGCCGCACCAATAGCAGACCCACCAACAGATCGATGTACTTCGTCACCGTCGGTGCGGTCAGGGATAACCCCGCCGCGAACCGCGAGGCGTTCAACAGCGTGCCCTGTTCGTGCGCCAGCATCGTCCACAGGCGCCCCAGCGTTTCGGCTGGGATGCGGGGACCGAACTGGGGCACGTCCCGCTCCAGGTAGGTCCGGATGAAACTTTTGCGTAGTTTCAGGCTGTCCGGGTTGGACTTTGCCAAATAGCTGTCGGGAAAGCCACCGCGAACCCATAACTGATCGCAGACGCCCCCCTTTCCTCCGACTTCCGTAACGTCGAGCGGCTCCATTTCTATATATTCAATCCGCCCGGCCAAGCTCTCGCCAGACTGGCGCAACAAATGAATAGAAGCCGACCCCAAGATCAGAAACCGCCCCGTCCGCTTGTCCTTTCGGCGACCCTGGTCGATCAGGCCCCGCAACGTCTGGAACAGCTCTGACACCCGGTGGATTTCGTCGAGCACGACCAACCGATCCTCATACTGCCTGAGAAACAGCGCCGGACTGGCCAGTTTCTCCCGATCGTCCGTATCCTCCAGGTCGAGTTACAACGCTCCCCGTTCTTCCGCGATATCCCGCGCCAGCGTGGTCTTACCAACCTGCCGCGACCCGATCAATGCCACCGCCGCTTGGCGGTCCAGTGCCTCCGTACCATGCGGTTTGATTCGACGCCTACTCATCATTGCATTATGAAATATATGATTTCGATTTGCGAGGTAACGTCTTGGGCATCAGGCGTCTCTCTGCGGGGAACTGTCCAGCTATTCGTTGGTGTACCCAGCGGATACTCCAGGACGCTTTGCTTGTCATCCGGAATGAAAGCCCCGCCGTATCGCGTACCAGCGCTACCAGCACGAAGGGCGAGGCAGACCGGACGGAACACCAAAGAGGCTAGGTGACTTCCGTGATCGGGTTGGGCGCGGAGTTGCCTTCGCACGACGGTGGTCCTCCCGAGCGCTTTGCTCACACCGATGTAGCTGCGGGCATTCGGGGTGAAACTCCACGGCCGCCCGCAACGAAATCGCATGTCTACACATGGTACAGCGCTCACTTTTTCTTGTTGCGAGGAATCGAGATGCCGATACAAAAGCCAGAATCCCAGACCATCCCAGAGCAGGAGCTTTAAACGATCGCCGCGCTTGTTGCGAAACACGAAAGCGTAACCACAGAAGGGGTCGGCGGCCAAGACGCCGTGAACCTTATCTTCACCGATCTTCCCGGGGCCCGGACCATCGACGACCTCGAGGCCTTGCTGCCCCTGAAGCGTGCCTCCGATCCGACACTTCGCCGATCCGCCACGTAAACGCTCCACCTGCCGTCTCCTGCATCGTCCCGTCTGGCTCGATCTTGCCGCCCTCCTAAAGAAAGAGACTACAGAGCGAAAGCGACCGTGGGGAGGGTGCGGTTTATGGAGTGCATACTCTCGGTTGGCCGATCTCGCCGTCGGCGTCGTCCACCATCCGAGCAGCAACCTCTCGGACTTCTCCCCGCAGGGGACCTCCGGTATCGCGAGCCCGGCGACATCTTCGGTGTCGCCATTCGTATCTCAAACCGGTGGGGCGGTTTCCAGGCGCTGCGCAGCCGTTGGCTCGATCACCTGGGATCGACCATAAGACGCTCGGTGTTATTGATCGACGAAGCCCAGGAGATGAGTCCTGCGGTGCTAAACGAGCTGCGGCTGCTCGCCAGCGCCCGCTTCGAGTCCCAGTCGTGGCTTACCGTCGTGCTCGCGGGCGACGGAAGGCTTCTGGAGAAGCTCAAGCGCGAGGAGCTCGTTCCCCTGGGTTCGCGCATCAGGACGCGCCTGGGCCTGGAGGCGGCCACCCGCGAGGAACTCTCGGCGGCCCTCGACCATCTGCTCGCCTGCGCCGGCAACGGCGGCCTCATGACAGAGGGGCTGCGCGCAACCCTCGTCGATCATGCCGCCGGCAATTACCGCATCCTCGCCAGCATGGGCTCGGAGCTTTTGATGAGCGCCGCGCGCCAGGAGATCATGACCCTGGACGAGAAACTCTACCTCGAGGTCTACGGCCGGCCCATCCGCGCCGTGCGCGGGCTGCCCACTGACCTGAAGCCCAAAGGAGTGCCACCATGCATGGCGAAGAACCGGGCTTCATCGATTTCCGCGATCTGCCCGACGAGGCGGTGATCGCCCTGAGCGAATTCCTTGAGCTGAAGGAGGCCGCAGCCCGTATAGCATTCACGCCCAAACAGGCGTCATAATTCCATTGTCCTGCCTGGAGCAGTTTGCCCGGCCACAAGTGGGGCAGTTTGACCTGGCCATCGGGGCATGACAGACGATGGCCTCGCTGTTCACGCTACGACGATGTGCCTCTGCCGCTGCTTTCAGGCGCTTGTAGACCTCGTCGGGGATGTTTTTCGAGGTTAGCGTGGCGGGCATTGTATGTCCGACCATTTTGGCACCAAAATGGGTTCAGGATGCGGCGTATCCGGCCTGCGTGCCAACCCGCATATTAACCACCTCGCCATTGGGTGCGGCCGCCACGCTCGGGTTGAAGAAAAGCCGGCCCCGTTATGGGTAACAGACAAATCCGGGCGACATCTTGTAAGGTGTCACCCCCATTCGCGGCACCCTGAGGTGCTGGCCACGTTGGCAGTCAGCGTGGAACCCGCCAGCAGTTTCAGGGAGTTGCCGCCCCCGAGAAACCGACCGCGTCGGCCGGGGCGACCGCGTCGCCAATCGCCGATCCGCCGGTGGTGCCCTGATCGCCCGCGCCGGTGACAAGCAGCCGGGGGCCGCCTTTGATCAGGCGGTCGTCGTGTTATCAATCGTGGCGCCCCCGCCGCCACGACGATGCCGTCTCCGTCGCCCAGGAAATTCCAGTTCGTATTGCCACCGGCGCCACCGCTCATTGTGCGGGTGTCGGTGAGCGTGCCCCAACTCACGACCCCCATTGAAGAATACACAGCCGCGCACAACGAAACCCAAGGCCGCTCATCCGGGCTGCCGGGACGGGCAGCGTCCCACGCAAGATAATCCCGGCCGATCGGCGGTTTGGTGCCAAACAGAACGGAGGGCTACACTAGTGCTCTCCCTGAAGCGGATGGACAAGCTGCCGCCTGCGGTTTAGAACACGTGACAGCCAATCCGGAATAGCCGATGGCACCCCTGAACAAGGCGGGCCGCGCATGACCAGGACTCCACATGCCCTGTTACCGATGCGGACCAGGCTCACGTGGGCGGAGTGGATATCGTGCGATGCCTCACGATCGATCATGGGCATGACGCCGGAAACTGTGTTTTCGTAGGACCCTGCCCTCGGTATCGGCTCTAGCGGCAGCAGCGCGGTAGCGGGCGGGGTCGGACTTACCCACGTCAAACAAGGAAGCCTAGAGATGCAGATTGGCATGATGGGTTTAGGGCGTATGGGCAGTAATATGGCGCGGCGACTGATGCGGGGGGCACACCAATGCGTGGTCTACAACCGTCATCCCGATGCCATCAAGGCGCTCAGCAGCGAAGGTGCCGTTGGCACAAACTCTCTTGACGAGTTTGTCGCTCGTCTGACCAAGCCACGTGTGGTCTGGGTGATGGTGCCGGCGACGGTTGTAGATGAGGTGCTAGCAGAGCTCGTGCCGCTGCTCGAAGCAGGAGACATCGTCATCGACGGTGGCAATTCCTACTACCGCGACGATATTGGCCGGGCTTATGAATTGCAAAAGCGCGCGCTGCATTATGTGGACGTGGGTACCAGCGGTGGCATCGCGGGACTCGAGCGCGGCTATTGCCTGATGATCGGCGGCGAGAAGGACATCGTTCAGTACCTTGATCCAATTTTCGCCACGCTTGCTCCGGGTGTTGGCGCGGCAACTCCGACGCCGGGTCGGGAAAAGCCTGCAGGCACCGCAGATCAGGGCTATCTGCACTGCGGTCCGCACGGTGCCGGACATTTCGTCAAGATGGTTCACAACGGAATCGAATATGGGCTGATGGCCGCGTATGCGGAGGGCCTGAATATTCTCCGCAATGCCAATGTCGGCAAGCGCTCGCGCGATGGCGATGCCGAGACCGCGCCCATGCGCAACGCGGAATTTTATCAGTATGATCTGGATCTGCCCGAGATTACGGAAGTCTGGCGACGTGGGAGCGTCGTGGCGTCCTGGCTGCTCGACCTGACTGCAGCCGCACTGGTCAAGGATGCTGGTCTCGCCGGGTTTTCGGGGCGTGTGTCGGATTCGGGCGAAGGACGCTGGACGGCACTGGCCGCCATCGACGAGGGCGTGCCGGCGCCAGTTATCAGCGCGGCGCTGTTTGAGCGTTTTTCTTCGCGCGGCGATGCCGATTATGCCAACCGGGTCCTGTCTGCAATGAGGAAACAATTTGGTGGACACGAAGAAAAGAAAGGCAAGCCCTGAGGTGGCCCCTGTCCTTGACCGCAGGACGCCGGCGGATGCACTGGTGATCTTTGGTGTAACGGGTGATCTTGTGCACAAAATGATCTTTCCTGCGCTCTATGCGATGGTCAGAAGGGGTGCGCTCAGCGTACCGGTGGTGGGCGTGGCGGGCTCGCAGCTGAGTCTGCCGCAACTGCGGAAACGGGCGAGGGACAGCATCAGACAAGCAGGCAAGATCGATGACCGCGCCGCTTTCGACCGCCTTCTTTCCCTGCTGCAGTACGTGGGGGGTGATTACAACGACCCCGAGACATTCAAGGCCCTGAAACAGGCGCTTGGTACTGCGCGGCGTCCCGCGCATTATCTGGCCATTCCCCCCGCACTTTTCCCGAAGGTCATCGAAGGGCTTGGCTCTTCCGGGCTGTCGGAGCAGGCGCGGGTTATCATAGAAAAGCCGTTCGGGCGCGATCTGGCTTCGGCGCGGGCGCTCAATCGTATTGCGCGATCGGCGTTTGAAGAAGACTCGATTTTCCGTATTGATCACTATCTCGGGAAAGAGGCGATCATGAATATCCTCTATTTCCGCTTCGCCAACTCGTTTCTCGAGCCGATCTGGAACCGTAATTATGTGGCCAGCATCCAGATTACCCTGGCGGAGGATTTCGGTGTAAAGGGTCGCGGAAGGTTTTACGAAAGCGCCGGTTGTCTGCGCGATGTTATTCAGAATCATATGTTCCAGGTTACCGCGTTGTTGGCGATGGAGCCGCCGGCCTACCAGGGCTATGGGGCCGTTCAGAGCGAAAAGGCCAAGGTGTTCCGGGCCATGCGCCCCTTGCAGCCAGAGGACCTGGTGCGCGGCCAGTACGTGGGCTACCGGAAAGAGCCGGGAGTGGCAAGCGGATCGGACGTCGAGACGTTCTGTGCCCTGCGACTGTTTATCGATTCCTGGCGATGGCAGGGCGTGCCGTGGTATCTGCGTTCCGGCAAGTGCCTGGCGACTTCGGCGGCCGAGGTGCTGGTGGAGTTGAAGCCACCTCCGCAAAGGTTGTTCGATGATTCTGCGCCGGTGGATGGACATGCCAATTACCTGCGTTTCCGGCTTTCCCCGAACGCGGAAGTCGCCATTGCGGCACGGGTCAAGCGTGCCGGCAAGGAGTTCGTCGGCGACCAGCGGGAACTGTACCTGTTGAACGAGCAGTCGAACAAAGAAACACCCTATGAGCGGCTTCTGGGGGATGCGATGGCCGGTAATGGCGCACTCTTCACCCGTGAGGATGCGATAGAAGCTGCCTGGGCGGTGGTAGAGCCGGTCTTGAAAACGCACTATCCCGCGCACCCCTACAAGCCGGGCACCTGGGGGCCAAAACAGGCGGACACACTGATTGTGGGAGACGGTTCCTGGCACAACCCGCGACGTGCCGGTGCCACTTCCGCCTGAAGGCTGCGCCCTGATTGGCGAGCGCGAGGCGGCGGCAGCGACGGAGCTATCGGCGGGCTATGCCGGCCGGGAGGTGATGCGCGAAGGTGTTGTGCGGTGTTGTCTGGCGAGTTTCAGCAGAGACGACAACTGAGGGGGCAATCACCCGATTTGATCGGCGCGAGACAGAAATCCAGCCGTACTGCGACGTACGGGACGCTGCATGGTCCGGCCCTTGAACGACACGGTCAACACGTCGCCGGTCAGGGTGATTTTTATATACACATCGCCCAACGCCATGCGGGATCCGTACACATCCTGCCGGATCGGTGATCAACAGGGGCGATCATGTTCTTTTAAGGATCTTCCGCGTTATAAGCCATGACGACTGGGCGCAGGGGGCGAGAGCAAGATCCGATGCCACAGCGCCGGCGCGCGACACCTGCGTCGCGCAAAGCAGCCGGCTTCTAGCCAGGGTTTCGACCATGGTCAGGAAGCAATGCGCAGTCCCGTCACGGGAACTTTCACCGGCCGGCAATCCTGCATCAAAGAGGTTGATGCCCGGAACATCATCTCGGGGCGCAGCATGAAGAGGGTGGCGACACTCAGGGCGCAGAGAAAACCTGCCCACCAGCGTTGGCGGCCCGAGGCGGCGAAGTCGATGAACGCAAGACCGATGCCGTTCCCGAAATGATCTTCCCGGCCTATCAGGTTCAAGACCCGGTTCGGCCCTGCCATGAACCGGTTTGTCAGCAGCACGCCAAGCGGCATCGGTAAAGAACCAGGCATGCCAGGGGCGACACGAAAGCCGGTTATTCCCACCACCTCCATGACCACCGTACCGGCGATGCCGGCGAAGGGAGCCAGCCGCACGGTGGCGCCGAGGTTGTGCCGGCCGGCCCCGCGCGCGATGGCCGCAATCGCAAGCCGGATGGCAACTGCCGGCCCGACGGCGATGTCGCCCCGGGTGCGCAGGCCGATGATGCCAGTTGCCGATACCCTGAAGGCAAGCGGCGTCGCGCGTCCCAGCCTGTGTTTCTTGGGCTTTTACCGCGCCGCCTCGCGGGCAACCCTGGCAAACTTCTTGTTCAGCAAGCCACCCATCATGCCGAGGCGGGGTGAAATTTGCGTGAGGAGAGAGGATGGCTCGAAGTAGCCAATGTAGGTGTTGGCACCCTGTGTCCAGACATAGATTCGCGCCGGCAACACCGCGCCCGCTGCAGGATCCACGCGGAACGCGTTTTTGCCCATTACAGGGTTTCCTACGAGAAAGGCCTCGCCCTGAAGGCGCAGGCCCGTCATGGCAAGAACCTTGCTCTGATTGACCTGCCCCATCACCATCATGTGATTGCGCGCCACGGCCTTCTTCAGGGCGCCGACGGTGCCCGCGAACGGATGGCGTGAAACGACCCGCACGAAATGTCCCTCGCCCGCGAAGGTCGGCGGCGCCAACACTGAACTTATAACCAGGACGCCGAGAGCCGCGCGGTGAATCCAGCTGTTAGTGTGTGTGGTGCGAATAGTCATGTTTATTATCCTGTTTGTCGTAGTGGAAGCTTTTCGCTAAGCAGCTTTGGCCGGGCCGAGCACGGCCGCTTTGGCGAGGCCCCTTGAGGGGATCCGTCATGTTAGTCGAAACGCACGACGGATTCTTACAAAGGTGCGGCGATTTGCCATCATGGACGTCGCACCCCGGGGTTTTTCTGCGGAGGACGGCGCGGCCACCCCTATGACAATAGTCGCCGCCTCCCTTTGGCGGCAATCCTGGGGGCGGGGTAAGCGGCCGAAGGTAGCGGCGCACGACGGCTTTACGGAGAAGGCCGTGGCCGGCTGCGGGCGCCAGAAGGCACTTCGGTGGACATCGCGACCGGCAGGGGCTGGACCGGGAACCACCGCCCTTCATAAGAAAAAAGTCGTCTGACTGACCCCCGCGCAGATCCGGACAAGACCCAGGGAGGCGCGCAAGCGCGCATTCAGGGATGCGAGAGGCGATATCAGGGACAAGGCCCTAACGCAGGCCGCGGGAGCCCGTCCGCATGCCGGCCCCTCATCACGCCGAGACGTGATGAGGGGGCCAGGGCTACAGGGCGCGGTGCTTTGCGCGGCAACAGCGTCTTCTGGCCGGGCACAGTATGCCGGCTGTCTGAGAATGCATTCGGCGTTCGTCCTGGCCCCCGGCCTGCGGGCCAGTGAAATCTTCACCAACCATCTGCGGGCAACCCATATGCAATGTGCCGGGACCATTTCTTTCATAACACGGTACGGGGAACGGGAGCTTGTGTAAGGAATGCGGTGTTGCGGCGACTAAAGGGGCGGAAGAACGGTTTTGGGTTTTTTCGCTTACAAGGAGATTGTCATGTCGGTGATGTGCAAGAAAAAGGGGTCGTGCTGTGCCACCAGAGGCTTGTGTGTTCATGAGAAAATGATGATGGCGCTGATCATACTGATGCTCGTGGCAGCCGGTCACTGGGGTCTGCACTGGTTCTGAGGTGTAGCAGGCCCCGGCCTGGATTCGCTGCGCCGGGGTCCTGTCTGAGTGTGGCAAACCGGTCTGCCGGGCCTGCCCGGCAGCACGGGGTGCGGCCCGGGGCGCCGCTAATCGTGGTCGCTCAGGCGGGAAGCTGCGTTTTTCAGGGTATCGCGTATGCGCGCCCTGGCCGCATCGTTTAAAGAGAACGCATTCTCTCTGTGGTGGAGAAGACGAAAAGCGCCTTTCATCCAGCGCAGGTGGCTGGCGTAACGTCGACAGGACACACAGAAAAAAACATGGACCCTGAGGGCCACGCGTTCCCTGAAGGAAAGGGGTCGTTCGCATCCCGCAGACAGCAGTCGCGCAATGTCAGAACAAGACGGCATAATGTGCTTCATCATAAAAGAGGGTCCCTTTAGGCGAAGCGGCGCCCAAGACAGAGGGCAAGCTGCAATCGGGCGCGGTGCAATAACACAGAAAGATGGTTTAGTGTCACGGCCAGAACGGTGGCGCAGGCGGACATGTCCTCGCCGTGCCACTCACGCAAGACGAAAGCGGTTCGTTGGTTCTCGGGCAGCCCCTCGAGACAATCTTGCAGGGCGCGGTGAAATTCCGTGCGCTCCACGGCATCCTGTGGATCACATCCCCAGGACTTCTGTTCGACAGCCCACGAACCATCTGCCGCGAAGGCGGCTTCGTCGGTACTCACGTCCCCGGCGTCCGTGTCGATGTCGATCAGAATCGGGGTTCGCGCCTTGCGGCGATTGTGGTCCTGGATCTTGTGCTCCAGAATGCCGTAGAGCCACGTCCGCTCCTGGGATGCGCCCCGAAAGCCGGCGCGAGCACGCCAGGCGGCAAGAAGGGTCTCCTGAACAAGATCCTCTGCTGCCGTCGCGTCACGGATCCGGAAATAAGCATGGCGATACAGCTCGTCGCCGTGACGGTCCAGCCATTTTTCGGGTTCGCAAACAACGACATGATCGGTTTCTTGGCGCATGAATGTCCTGCATCGGGATAGCGTCAGGCTAAAGGGCGGGCACCGGGTCACGCACCCGCAACGGCGACGCGTTATCGGGATGCATCGCGGCGAACGCAAGGGACCCGCCCACCGGGACGCGCTGCCGCCAGAGGAACAGCAAGTACCGCTGAGTCACCGGTGACACCACGACCACCCGGAACAGTGATGACGCGGGAAAATGCCCGCGTCATCCTGTGTCTGGTAGCGCGGCGCGCCTTTACCCGTGCATACCGCGCATCCTGTGCATCCAGTTTTCGCGCGCAAGGCGGTGATACACATGCCGTTGCGCCGCGTCGAGCACACGATAGCCTTTTAGATGATAGGGGATCATCTCATAGCCTAGATACGCTTGGGCGCGCCCCACCGAGCGTACGTCCCGGACAAGCACCCGGATAGACGGATTGGGCAGGCGTGCCTCGACCCGATAGCGCCTATAGGCTTGCCTGAGGCGGGCAACCCCCCGCATCGTATCCCGCATCATGGCCATCGTAAGCCGCCTCTCCTCCTGCATCTGGGTTGGGGTCAGCCCCAGCGCGGAAGCATGCATGAGATCCCAGTGTGGCCCAGGGTGAAACCGATAGAAGTTCATCGGAAAGCCGAAAGAGTGATGGACGAAATACCTGTGCATTTTGGCCATGGCAGCGCCATCGGCCGCCTGGGCACGCCCTAGCCCGAGACCCCCGACAGCTATCGCCGCCGCCATCACCACAAGCCCTGCTTTTCTCATCGTGTATCTCCTCGTTGTATTGTGTGCATTGCCCAGGTTTCACCAAAACCGCGCCAGGCAGGGGTTTAGTCGCTGCGGGCGGGAATTTCTTACGATCGGCCGCCGTGCCCGGAAACATCCGCGGGGCAGCACCCCCGGGGATAAACGCCACGCCCGGCCCCGGTGGCACGCAAACGAGGCGCCCGTGTTCGCGGAACCTGAAGATCCGCAGCTGTCATACGCCGATCGCGTGTGCCATCCCGCGCCCAGATAGGATTGGCCGGCAGTAACGAACAGCACAAGAGCGGCCCGAATACACATCGGGGGGGTGCGTGCAAGCCCGGCCGCGGGGACCGCCCCGTCGGCTTGCCGGACAACCGGCGGAAGCGGGCTACCCCTCACCGCACGGGGTAGTGCCAGGAAAAGATTTGCAGCATTCGTCTGGCTATTTTGTTACCATGGCGGGAAATCTGGCGCATTTCGGTATGTCGCCTCAGCTCTTCGCGGTCATCCCAACCGGTTAGCCTCGAACTCAACAACATTTCCTGCCTACACCGACCCAAGGCACAAGCCGCGGGCAGGCCGGTTTCGGAGCAGCACCCACTATGTCATTTGCTACACTCGGACTCTCGTCTGCATTACTTCGCGCCCTCTCGGAACAGGGATACACGGAACCCACGCCCATACAACGGCAAGCCATTCCCACGATACTCGATAAACGCGACATCATGGCCAGCGCACAAACGGGCACCGGCAAAACCGCGGCATTCACGTTGCCGCTGCTGCAACGGCTAAGCGCCGATTCCGGGAGCGGACGGCACCTGCTCCGCGCACTGGTCTTGACGCCCACCCGCGAGCTGGCCGCTCAGGTGGCAGAAAGCGTAAAGACATACGGCAGGCATTTGCCGCTACGCTCAGGCGTGGTGTTCGGTGGCGTCAACATAAAGCCGCAGATCGAGACACTGCGGGACGGCGTGGATATTCTTGTGGCGACACCGGGCCGTCTGCTCGACCACATGGGGCAAAAGACCGTGGATCTGTCGCATATCGAGATCCTGGTACTCGATGAAGCAGACCGCATGCTCGACATGGGGTTCATCCGCGACATCCGTCGTGTATTGGCGGCCCTGCCCAAACAGCGGCAGAACCTGCTTTTTTCAGCGACCTTCTCCGACGAGATCAGGAAACTGGCCGGCGGCCTCCTTGATTCGCCCGAGGTGATCGAGGTTGCCCGCCGTAACATGGCATCTGAATGTGTAACGCACACCGTTCATCCGGTGGAGCGCGAGCGCAAACGGGAACTTCTGTCGTTTCTGATCGGCACCCGTGACTGGGGGCAGGTGCTGGTGTTCACCCGCACCAAACATGGAGCCAACCGCCTGGCCCAGCAGCTGGAACGCGACGGCATCAGCGCAGCCGCCATTCACGGCAACAAGAGTCAGACAGCGCGTACCCGCGCACTGGCCGACTTCAAGCAGGGTGCGGTGCGCGTACTGGTGGCCACCGATCTGGCCGCCCGGGGACTGGACATCGACCAGCTGCCGCATGTCGTGAATTTCGAGCTGCCCCATGTACCAGAGGACTATGTGCACCGCATCGGTCGTACCGGACGGGCCGGCAACGAGGGCGCGGCGGTCTCGCTGGTATGCGCAGATGAGCACAGGCTGCTCGCCGACATTCAGAAAATGCTCAAACGGGAGATTCCGCAAGTCGTGATCCCCGGCTACGCGCCAAGCTCTTCCCGGCCGGCAGAACCAATCGCGCAACCGCGCATGGACAGCCGCAGGGATCAGAGGCGTCCTGCGCAGGGACAAAGTGGCAAACGGGCTTCTCCCCGATCGCGGCCGGGCGGAATATCGAGGGCGTAACGACCGCCCCCGTCCGGCCTCCCGCCGGTCGCAGCGCCCGGCCTGCGGGTCCGGTCGCCCAGCCGGCGACGAGGACGGTCCGCCGATGGGCACGAAAGGGTATGGACCGGCCGTGAGACGATCGGCCGGCACGGGGAAGGCCCCCGCATTCCCTCGCCAGGATCCGTGTCCCGCAGATGGAGCCACCACCCCGCAGGACACCTAGTGCCCGCCCGCACCCCTTCTGGCGCATACGCCAGCACCCCGACACGGGGCCCCGATGCACCACTGTCCGCGCCGTCAGACAACCAGTCCGGTGGTCCCGCCCGGAACAACCGGACGGAACCGCCGTTCCCGGGTTTGGCTATGGGCGCAGTCTGCTCGGGCCGGCGACCTGCGCGGCGTGCAAAGAGGCCAGCACCGCGCGGTCGACTGCGCGGGCGGGAGCGCCCGGGCGGACCGCACTGCGCTCCAGATAATAGGCGGTCGTCTGCCCGTTCTCCTGAACCAGGGAAATGGTCAGCGGGCACAGACTGGTCGCGGCCAGGTTGGTGCGCATGTAGCCGACGATGGCAGGCGCATTACAGGCCACGAGCAAACGTTCCGCCTGAATCCTCGCAGGAATCCTGGCTGCCAGCTTGGGCGCGTGTTTGCGGATAGTGGGGATCACGTTGAGATTATCGATCACCTTGAACCGGTGTTGAGCCAGTTGCTGACTGATGCGCGTGGCGGCCATCGCAGCGGGCATGGTGAAATGTTCGGCAACGATGGTCGGCGAGGCAACTGCGGTGCCTACGGACAGACCGATCAGGGCGGATACAGAGAAAATCTTCTTCAGCATGGTTGTCTCCGGAAGATCGCGTGGCGAATGGATGCAAAGCGCGTGCATGAGGTCGCCCATGATACACCACGCTTCTTTTTTCGTCAGGCTCGCGGATCCAGGACTTTCCGCAACGCCATCGGCCAAGCCGCATCCTTTCAGTCGCACTGAAGCCTCTCTGGATCACGCACGCCCTGGCAGAAAGTCCGTCGGCCCGGACCGGCGACATGCGTCCCGGAAAAGCACCGCGGAGAACATCGCGGGCAGACGTCCCTGCCCCCACGCAAGCGGCGCACGGTGGCGCGCCACGCCCCGCCGGTCTCGCATCCGGGAGGTTCGCCGATCGATCACGAGGTGGCGGCACCACCCAAGCCAGGGTGTTCTGCCGGCTTGTGCGGGGCGCGGGGATCCCGTGCACCCCCGGGGACCTGCGGAACACCCCCCGCGCGGCCAAATCCGCGGTTGAGCCCTCTGTAGCGCCGCGGGCCGGCGCGGTTTGCGGGTTCGGCCGTCGGGAAGGCGCGCGCAAGAGGATCCGGTACTACAATCGACAGGTAGGGACCACGACAGGGGGTGGAATGAAAATCCAGCCGAAAAAATTCCGCGTACCGGCCGGGACACGCGTCAGGCTCGAGGCGTGGCCGACGGTCACAAAACCGCTTTACCGATCCAAGAGCCAATACCGTGAATACCTGGACGCGGACATCGCGCGGCTGAGCGCGCTCCAGCAGTTACTCTACGCGTCGCACCAATACTCTTTGCTGCTGATTTTTCAGGCGATGGACGCCGCCGGCAAAGACGGCGCCATCCGCCATGTGATGTCTGGCGTAAACCCGCAGGGCTGCCAGGTGTTCAGCTTCAAACATCCAAGCGAGACCGAGCTTGAACATGACTTCATGTGGCGCACGACGCGCTGCCTGCCTGAGCGTGGCCGCATCGGCATCTTCAACCGGTCTTATTATGAGGAAGTCCTCATCGTTCGCGTCCATCCGGAGCTTCTCCGCAGCGAGCAGCTTCCGCCGGAACTTCTCGGGAAAGACACCGTCTGGCAACAGCGCTACCGCTCGATCCGGGATTTTGAGAAACACCTGACCCGCAACGGGACCCGGGTCGTCAAATTTTTTCTGCATTTGTCACCGGAAGAGCAGCGAAGACGCCTGCTTGAACGCATCGATGATCCGCAGAAGAACTGGAAATTCAGCCTGTCGGACGCCCATGAAAGGAAATTCTGGGGGGAGTACATGCAAGCCTACGAGGATTGCCTGGGGGCTACCAGCACCCGCGAGGCGCCCTGGTATGTAGTGCCGGCAGACGACAAGGAAAATGCCCGGCTCCTCATTTCGCGGATCATACTGGACACGCTGGAAACATTGAACATGAGCTATCCGCGGCTTGGCCCAAAACGAAAGCGCGAGCTGCTCTCGATACGCAAACAGCTCGCCCGCTAGGACGGAACGCCAGGACGCATCCTGCGGGCAGACCCAGGTTCCGAAAGGCTGACGGGGGAAAGACATGGCATCGCATCGCAAAGAACTGAAGACAGCGGCCCTGCGCAGACACATGGTCTTAAAGCAGGTAGCCCCCGATTTCCTTGATCCCGCGCTCGAGTGGCGGCGGCTGTTCGCGGAGACCTGGGGGACGTTTCTCCTGGTGCTGGTTGCAGCCGGCGGAGAGATTGTTGCGGCCCGCAGCGCGGGGACACTGGATGTCGCGGACATCGCCGTGGCGCCCGGTCTCATGGTGATGGCGATCATCTATTTCATGGGCGCGGTAAGCGGCGCGCATCTCAATCCGGCCGTGACCCTCGCGTTTGCCGTGCGCCGGAATTTCCCGTGGCGGCGCGTGCCCGGTTACATGCTGGCCCAGGTGACCGGGGGCCTCGGGGCGGCTCTCTTCCTGCGGGCCCTGTTCGGCGCAGCCGCAGCCATTGGCGCCACGGTGCCCGGGCGCGGGATCAGCGCCGGCGCGGCGCTGGCCATGGAGATCGTGCTGACCGCAGGGCTTGTCAACACCATATTGGGAACCGCCTCGGGGGCCCGCAACATCGGCACCAATGGCGCCATCGCGGTGGGGGGCTACATTGCGCTCGCGGGACTGTGGGCAGGACCTGTCAGTGGCGCGTCGATGAATCCGGTGCGTTCGCTGGCGCCGGATTTGTTGCGGGGAGACCTGCACACGACCTGGATTTACGTGATCGGACCGACAGTGGGTGCCCTGATCGGAGTCATATTCGAATGGATACTCAAGGGCCCGCCGACCGTTGCCGGCGACATCGCGGCCCAAGGCTCCCTGGAGGTCGACGAACCACGTGCGCCGGGTTGAAAGAAGGAGCCGGCCGCAGTCTGCATCCTTTTGCTGCCCGCCCGGTTGGCGCGCCAGGCGCAGGACGCCACCCGACATCCCTTCTGAACGGGCGGTCTTCGCGGCACCAGTCGCCTCGCCCGCAAAGGACGCAAAACGCCTTCGGACAGGCCCCGGTGCGTCGCGTGAGGAAATCCGCCGCCCGGCCCCGCAACAGCGGCGCAACAGAAAGGAAAACGGCCCCGGGCGCCACTGGCATCCGCCAGAAAGGAGGCATAGGATACAGGTGCCGTCTTGGGAGTTGTCGCAGGCGCGCAGGACACCGGCCAGACGTCCCTGCGTGCAAGGCGGGACGGGAAACCGGCCGATTCGCGGCGGTACGGGAAGGGTCGGGAATGCCCTGCCTGCAGCGCCATCCCAGGCGGTGGATGGTTGACGAGGCAACGGACAGGCCGGTCGGCCCTGGACAGGACAAGGCTGGAAAGGGAGGACGTACGACTGCGGGTGCGATGCACAAAAACCCGACATCGGACTGTGCGGGACGGGCGGGTCCGCCATGAAAATACCGCGCCCCCGCATGGCTCTGGCCGCCGGCACCGTGCTGGCGCTCGCTTGTCTACTTTTGCTTTTACCCGCCGTTCGACGCTTTCTTTTCGGTCCGCCGGCCGGACCCCGCACCATTCTCGTTTCGGGTAACATCGAAGCCCACCAAAGTATCCTGAGCTTCACCGATGTCGAAGCGCCCATCGTCTATCTCCCGTTCGATGAAGGCCGCTTCGTCCGGGCCGGTACCGTGCTGGCGCGCGTGGAGGCACGCCTTTACCGCCAACAGCTGCGAATCGATCGCGGCAACCTGCAGGTTGCGCGCGCGCAAGTACTAGTCGATCAGAGCAACTACCGTGCCGCCCAGAAGACTGTCCTGAGCGACCGGTTCAACGTCACGCAGACCCGCCGCGACTATATCCGCGCAACGCGCCTCATAAAGGCGGGCGCGATATCGCGGCAGGCCTATGACCAGGCCTATACGACTGCGGCACAGGCCTCCGCGGCGCTGGCCCGCGACCAGGCCCTCCTGCAAGTCGCCCGCGACAACGTGTCCCTTGCGCGCGCCGGGCTTGTCACGGCAAAGGCGCGGGTGGGCCTTGATCGGGTGACGCTGTCCTACACCACGCTGCGCGCGCCCTTCAGTGGGGTACTGGGGGTTCGCGAGGCGGAGCTGGGTGAGCTGGCGGGACCCGGGGTGGCCATCTTTACGCTTGATGATCTCGATCATGTGTGGCTGCGCGCCTACGTCAATGAACGGGATCTCGGCGCGGTGCGGCTGGGCGAGCCGGCCACGGTCACCACCGACACCTATCCCGGAAAGAAATACCACGGCCGCATCAGCTTCATCTCATCGGAAGCGCAATTCACGCCCAAAACGGTCGAGACCCACGCCGAGCGCGTAACGCTCGTTTATCGTATCCGCATCGACATCGACAACCCGACACACGAGCTGCTCCCGGGCATGCCCGCCGATGCCAGGATTGCGCTGCTGCCCCCCGGCCCATGAGTAGCGCTTCGGAATTTGCGGTTCACACCGAGGGACTCACCCGCAGCTTCGGATCCACGCTGGCGGTGCGCCAGGCCGACATGGCGATTGCGCGCGGAGAGATCTTCGGTCTCGTCGGCCCGGATGGCGCTGGCAAGACGACCATCATGCGCATGCTCGCGGGGATCCTGCCACCGGACACGGGCACCATTTCGGTCGATGGCGTCGATGTGATAGGAGACGCCGAAGGGGCCAAACGGCATTTAAGCTACATGCCTCAGCGGTTCGGCCTGTACGAAGACCTGACCGTCACGGAAAACATCTTTTTCTACGGAGAGCTGTTTGGAATCACCCGCCAGAAGCGCCTGGCGCGCAGCCGCGAACTGCTCACGGCCGCCGGATTGACGCCCTTCCAGGATCGGCTGGCAGGCCAGCTCTCCGGCGGCATGAAGCAAAAACTTGGCCTTGTGTGCGCGCTGATCCACACCCCGCGCATTCTGCTGCTTGATGAACCCACCACCGGGGTGGATCCGGTGTCC
>JAJYEK010000266.1 GCA_021785795.1 Pseudomonadota bacterium | reverse complement strand
AAGCTGGGTAAATACTTTTTCCTGGGCCTTCTCACGGATCGAACAGGTATTGAGCAAAAGCACATCCGCCTGGTCCGGGTCGGACACCGTCTCCATGCCATGAGTCGCGCGCAACAGGTCGGCCATGCGCGCGGAGTCATAGTCATTCATTTGGCACCCAAATGTCTTTATATAAAGCTTACGGCCCATAGCATACGCCAGAGATCGGGACCCCGAGTTTAGCGCAAACGGATGGCTGGCGACACGGCGGCGTCGACCGGCAGCCGTTCCAATGACGGATTTTCAGGATTTTTGTTTACAAGCACGGATGCTGGAACTAAACGTTAATATACCGCACCATTCCACGGTCCCGGCCAGCATCCAGGTCCGGCCCTAGGCCCCAGATAAGCCACCGCCATACCCATGCAGATCAGCGACAACCTGACTATCCGACCGACTGGCCCTTCGGGACTGCTCGCGGCACAGACAAGCACCTGGCAGGTAGGACAGATTCTGGCTGCCACTGTGGTGGAAGCCCTCGGCTCCGGACAGGTTTCGATGCGCATCAACGGACAGCTTTTTACGGCGCAGACCTCACTGACCGTCACGCCGGGTGCGACCCTCGCATTGCGGGTGGTAAGCAGCGGAGAACAGCCAACACTCGCGGTAGTGCCATCGGCGGCGGAGCAGGATCCGCAGCTTCAGGCATGGCGGGCCGCGCTCCCCCTCCAGGAGCCGCTGCAGCCGTTGCTGGACGTGGTCACGGCACTTGCAAGCGACGCGGCGGAATCGACGGCCACGCCGGCGCAGGTCGTCGCCCGGATCGCTGGGCAGGTTCTCAGCGGCCTACCGAATGTCCAGGAAATCGCGCACCCCGCCGGACTCAAGACCGCGGTACTCAACTCCGGCTTGTTTCTCGAGTCGCGCCTTTTAGCCGCCGCCAACCAAAGCGGGGGTGCTGCCGGCATTTCTGTGACCGACTTCAAGGCCGGGCTGCTGCGCCTGGCCAGTGCGTTGCGCGAATCAACCGCGGATCCCGCCGCCGGGTCCGAATTTGGCGGCAGCACCCTCCCGGAAGCTCGCGCCGCCGCAGTTCCGGCTCCGGGTTCCATGCAGGCAGCACCCCTGGCCCAGAATTCATTGCCTTCGGCCAGCGGCACATCGGTTCCGGTCCAGAGTTCCATGTCGAACACACCGCCGGACCGGAATTCCGCACCCCCATCGCTCCCGCTGCCGCTGCCGCCTGACTTAGCGGGAAATGCGCCGGTTCATCAGGCAGAAGCCGCGCTTGCGCGCCTGCAGATGAATCAGCTGTCGTCGCTACCGGCTGAACACGGCGGCACACCAATGTGGGTACTCGACCTGCCAGTTCGCCGCGAAGATCAGGTTGACGTCCTGCGTCTGCAAGTCGAGGCCGACGATCGGCACGACCGTCCGCAGGAACTCCGGTCATGGTCAGTGAGCCTTGATCTCGAGCCAAGCAACCTCGGTCCGGTACATGCACGCCTGACCCTCAACGGTGGCCAAATCTCGGCCACCGTCTGGGCTGAACAGCCGGACACGGCCGCTCTGTTTGCGATACATCTTGAAGAGCTCCGCGCCGGCATGACGCATGCCGGCCTGGCCGTGGCCACCATGGGTTGTTACTGCGGGAAGGCACCGGTATCGGCACATGTCCGGATGCCCGAAAAACTTCTGGATACCCGGGCATGAGCGGCGACGGCCCCCACAATGGCGAGCCCATGACGCCGGAGCCTGCCCATTCTCGCACCAGCGCCGTAGCGCTGCGCTATGATGGTAAAGGTGCGCCGCGTGTCGCAGCCAAGGGCGAAGGGGAGGTGGCGGAACGAATTTTGGCAATCGCACGCGAGCATGGCATCCCGTTGCGTGAAGATGCCGATCTTCTGCGGCTGCTGTCAAGGATTGACCTGGGCGAAGAGATTCCCGCGAGCCTGTATGTGGCGGTAGCGGAAGTCATCGCTTTCGCCTACCGGCTCAGCGGCAAGAGCGCTGGCGCCCAGCCCCGCGAAGGGCGATGAACCGGGCTTAGCACCACACTGCGGATCGTCTATTGCAGGGGACCCATCCGCTCATGGCGCGAGACAGACTCGGTCGCGACCCGAGCGCTTGGCTTCGTACAGCGCGGCGTCGGCACGCTCGAAAAAGTGCCGTTCACTCTCCTGCACGCGCAGCATTGCGACTCCCGCGCTTACCGTGAACCGGATGCTGCCGCCCGCCATCTGGCAGGGCGTGGCGCGCACCGCGAGACAGATGCGTTCTGCCAGCAAACGCGCGCCATACTGGTCGGTGCTGTTCATCAGGATGGAAAATTCTTCACCGCCAAAGCGCGAAAGAATATCGCTCTTGCGCGCACAATCGATCAGACGATTGGAAAGCGTCTTGATTACTGCGTCGCCGGTCGCATGGCCATAGCTGTCATTGATATCCTTGAAATTATCGATGTCCAGGATAATCAGAGACAACGGGGTGTTGTTGCGCCTGGCAAGCAGGATCTCCCGGCTCAGGGCGGAGTCCATCGCCGAGCGGTTGTACAGGCCGGTGAGCGGATCCCTGAGCGCCGACTGCAACGCGCGCTGATACATCAGCGCATTGCGCAGCGGGAAAGCCAGGGTGACCAGCAGGTTTTCGAACAGCACGGTCTCTTCGCGCCGAAACGGCGTGGCGCGCGTCACGACAAGGTGACCCAGCGCTTCATCACCGAGCGCCAGACGATAGGTGCACGAGTGCGTTTGAGGCTTGCCGGTTTCCACCGCTATTTCCTGGATCAGGTTTCCGTAACTGAGGCTGGCATGCGGGATTACCGGCTGGATCGAGGCGGCGAAAATCCGGACCAACTGTCCAACGTCCAGTGTCGTCTGAAGCCGCGCCAGGAGATCCGCCGGACCAGATCCAGATTCTCGCGAACCATCACCAACGGTAACCGATCCGGCAGCCTTGGTCGCTGCCGATGCGGCGTCAACGTCGACTTGTAGTTGTTCGGGCATCACCATTTCTTCTTATTCGTTTTGTCGGGCGCTCGAAACCCGACCCCGCGCCCATAATTCAGAACCTCGCTTCTGAACAGGGCCGGTTCGCGCACGCTGCGCCATCTGCACTCTACCGCAATCCGCCACGCACCCTGATTCAGCACGATGGTCAATGACTGGCCTAGCCGGCGGCGCGGGCACGACGGGCGGGACGCGGCGCACACGGCTTTTCGATAGATCCCGCCTTTGGGACATCCCTCGCGGCAACACCGGTACCGTAGAGCCGCATCATCAGCTCGGCTTCACCCCGGACAAGTCCACAGCTGGCCACCAGTTCGGCGGCGTCTGCGCCTTCGCGCACCAATCTTGCCGCAACCGCGTAGGAGTGATCATAGATCTCCTGGCGACCCGGCTTCTCGGCGGACTCGGAAACGCGAGCGAGCTCGCGCTCTACCCGCCCCAGCCGTTCCGCCAGCCCTGCTGCTTCGGCACGGATCGCTGCCAGATCTGCCTGCAATCCCTGCGTTGCATCCAGATGCGCACACATGCGGCGCTGGCCGCGCTGACCCATGGCCGCAAGCACCAGTTGCAGGACCGCGCCTACCACCAGGGCAGCAATACCTAGAACCATCATCAGTTCAGTCTTCATCAGAACTGCCTCGGGTCTGCATACTCGTCGATATGATCGCGGGAAGATCCGTCTCCCTCATTCGGCGCCCGCGCAGGTTTATCCTGCGGTGGAGGGCGCGGCTGGCGGCGCCGCTGATCCTTGGGGTCCAGGGGGCGCACGGGTCTCGCTGGAGATGGAGGTTGTAAGTCACCAAGATCCGGCATTGCGCCCCTCCACGGTCTGCGCCGCAACCAACCGCTGCTTCGAAAACGGCACCTCAGGACCCGGCACCAT
>JAJYEK010000062.1 GCA_021785795.1 Pseudomonadota bacterium | reverse complement strand
AGAACATCGAAGATTTCCTCCCAGGTATACCCTTCCAGACGGGCCTGCTCGATGGCCCGCACATAGCGGGCAACGCGGGGGGTGAGTCGTTTTGGTTCCATGGCGGGCTCCTGTGCATACTGCTGCGAAACGACGGGTAACAATGTAATACGACTTATTATGACGGTATTTGCTCTCGTATCAAGCAACTGGCGTCACTTTATAACTAACACGCATACTCCCGACGGGCACCTCTGGTGCCCTATATTACCACACAATCACACCTAACGATGTTGCGCAACCCCAGAACGCCTGTTATGTTCTCCGAACAGGCCATGACACCGGAGACAGGCCATGCTGAGCATCAAGAACGTTCGCGGAAAAGGCGGCAAGGCCGGGGGAATGGCCGACTACCCGGAACAGGGTCTGACGATGAAGCCCGGCGGCGACAACGCCCGGAAGAAGGATGCCGTGCTGTCCTATTATCAAGGAGCGGAAGACTGCCACGGGATCTGGTTCGGCGTCCTGGCTGAAGAGATGGGATACCCGGAGTTGGTCGATCACGATGTTTTTGTGGATGCCCTGGAAGGCCGTTTTCCGGGTGATGTGGACATCTCCCAAAGAGGACACCGACAAGGGGACCGGCGTCTTTGCACGGACCTGACTTTCAGCGCACCGAAAAGTGTCTCGTTATTGGCGCTCGTAGAAAATGACCGTCGAATTCTGGAAGCGCATCACGCCGCTGTGCGGGAAGCACTTCGCTTTATCGAAAAAGAAGTCCTGACCGCCCGAATGGGCAAAGGCGGTACGCGGATTCAGCATACGGGAAAAATGCTCGCGGCCACGTTCAAACATGAGGATGCCCGCGACGTGGAAGGCCGGATCGATCCCCAGTTGCATACCCACTGCATGGTGATGAACGTAACCCGGCGGGAGGATGACACCCTGTCGGCCATGGTGCTGGATTTCGGGGTGAACAACGTGCGGATGCATCTGGCGGATGCGGTCTATAAAAATGCGTTGGCCCGTGGAGTACGGACGCTGGGGTATGACATCGAGCGCACGAAGGACGGCTTCGAGGTGGCGGGCATCGCCCCGGAGGCGATCACACGGTTTTCCCAACGCAAGGCGCAGATCGACGCGGCGCTGGAAGCGGTGGGGCTGTCCCGGGAACACAGCACCGCCACGCAGCGGACCCACGCCAATCTGGCCACCAGGCGCAGGAAAATCCCGATGGACGTCGTGGCATGCCGTTGGGAGTGGCGGGAAAGAGCCCGGGAGGCAGGGCTGGATCTGGCCGCGCTCCAGCGGGCGGCCCGGGGCCGGGAGGGCGCATTGCCGGATATCGCGGTCGATGCCGTGCAATCGGCCGCCCGTCACCTCTGTGAACGGGATACGGTGTTTTCCCGCGATGCCGTGCGCCTGGCGGCCCTGCAGTCGGCGGTTGGGGCGATCGATGGGCTGGATCGCGTGGACGATGCCCTCACCAGGAGTTCCGCCCTGATCCCTGCCGGATCCGACCAACTGACCACCGAGACCGCCCTGCTGCGGGAACAGACCATCCTGGCGCGGGTCGCCGCAGGGCGAGGGCGGTCTTCCGCGTTCCTGGATGCCACAGCGGCGGATCGTCTGGTTCTCGACCGGGAGGCTGGCCAGGGTTTTTCCTACAGTGCCGGCCAGCGGGCCGCCCTGCAGCTCGGGCTAACCAGCAACGACCAAGTTGTCGGTGTTGTCGGTGCGGCGGGGGCGGGCAAGACCACGAGCATGGCGGGCATCGTGGCGGCCGCGCGGGCGCGGGGCTATCAGGTCGTGGGCCTGGCCCCCTCAGCGGCGGCCAGTCGGGAATTGGGCGGCGCGGGTGCTGCGGATACCCGGACGCTGGCGCGCTTTTTGTTGCAAACCGATACTGAGGACGGGCCGCGTTATCTTCTCCTCGATGAGGCCGGCATGGTCTCGGCCCGGGACATGGAAGCGCTGCTGCAACGGTTGCGCCCGCAGGATCGCCTGCTGCTGGTGGGAGATCCCCGCCAGCTGGCGAGTGTGGAAGCCGGCAATCCCTTTGCGCTGTTTCTGGATTCTGGTGTGCTGGCCCATGTCCGCATCGACGAGATCCAGCGACAGCGGGATCCCCAGTTACGCCGGATCGCCGAAGCCTTTGCGGCGGGGCGGGCGACGGAGGCGGTAACCGCGGCGCAACCCTATCTGCGGGAGGTACCCATTCCGCAGAACGGCCAGGATCGGCAGGGGCGGCCGAAGGCCACCACGGAGGATCGGCAGCAGGGCATTGCTGCCGCCTGTGCGGCGGACTATCTCGCCCGCAATCCGGTCGAGCGTGAGCGGACCCTCCTCGTGTCCGGCACCAATGCCGTGCGGCAGCGGATCAATGCGGATATCCGCGCCGGCCTGCAGGTCAAGGGAGCGATCGGGCAGGAGGAGGTGGCCATCACCGCGTTGGACAAGGCCAATCTGACGCGGGAGCAACGGACCTTGGCCGAGCAATACCGGCCCGGCATGGTGGTGCGGATCCGCCGACAGCGCCAGGGTGGCAGAGGGAAACCCGAAGAACAGGAATATACCGTGACCGGAACACAAGGCGGGCAAGTTCTGCTCCGTGATGCCGCCGGTGCGGAGATATCTTGGGATCCGGCCCGGGCGGATCACCAACTGGTCAGTCTCTATCAGGCGAGACCCATGACGCTGGCCGTGGGGGACCAAGTCCTCTTTCGGGAGAACCAGACCCAGGGGGAGAAGACCCGGATCGTCAACGGTCAGGCAGGGAAGGTGGTCGCGGTGGATGTCCCCCGGGGTATGGCGACCATCGCCCTGGAGGGGCAGGATATTCCGCTGGAGGTGATGGCGGATCGGGGGATGGCACTGGATTATGGATGGTGCCGAACCATCCATGCCAGCCAGGGACAAACGGTGGATCATGTCATTGTCGCCGGCGAGGCCTCCCGGCTGGCCACGGCCGAAACGGCCTATGTGGCGGCCAGCCGGGAACGCCTGACCCTGGCGATTTATACCGATGACCGGGGGAAACTCGGGCAGAGCTGGACCCGCTGGGCGGAGCGGCAAAGCGCCATGGAGGCGACCCGGACCCGTACAGCGCCACGCCTGGAAGCGCTGGCCGCCTTGCGGGAACGGGTCGCTGCCGCGCTGGGGCGGGAAGGGGATCTGGCCCTCGCGCGGGAGCAGGAGCGGCCGCGGCCGGAGCCCATGCAACGGCCGGGTCCGGACCGACAACCGAGGCCGCCCAGTCGGGGATTCGGGCCGGGACGATGAGGGGTCTACAGCCTACCGGAGAATCACGACAGCAGCCCGAGCATCGCCGCCCGCAATACGGCGGCGGTCTTGTTGACGGCATTCAGCTTGGTCATGGTCTTGCCGATGTGAAAATTGACCGTACGCTCCGTGATGTTGAGGACTTCGGCGATTTCGCCGGAGGTCTTGCCCTCGCCGGTCCAGCGTAGTACCTCCACCTCTCGGCGAGACAGTTGTACGGCGATCTCCGGCAAGAGTTTGGGCGCTGCAATGCGGACCATGCAGAGATGAACGGCCTGGACCAACCATGAAATATGGCAGGCCTTTGCTTGCCACTCGGTTGTGGTAACGGTTTCTCCAGCGCGCGCCAGTGTCAACATGCCGCCCATCCCGCTGGCATCGCGGCAAGTGTGGGCCAGCCCGGCCTGTAGGCCAAAAGAACGGGCCTCTTCCCATAGCTCGCGCGCGGGCGCAAACAGGTCATCGGACCAGATGACGGGAGACGGCGAACGCATGGCATGCCGTACCGTGGGATCGATAGCCTGGTATTCCTGCGCTTGATATCTGGCCTGCCAGACCGCAGGGTAGTTGCTGAACAGGGCGGTTTTTGGGCGTGCAAGCGGGAGCGGCATGCGTAACCCGTAGGCGCAGTAATCGAATTCCAGCTTGCGCGCCAACTCGGCCACCATGGCAAGCACCTGCCGTTCGCAGTCGATGGACTGGAATGTCTGTAGGAGATCTTCCTTCCAGGGGTCCAAATGTCCCTCCTTCTCGGGCAGCGCGAGGCCGTGGGGAAAAAGCACCGCCAACCGGGGCACGCCGTGGATATAGCCTAATCAACCTGTCAGGGTTGACACTACCGCATCATGGGGTGATTCGGTAGCCTGTTCCTATCCGAATTTTCCTGGCAGGTGATCATGACAGTGCAGAATGGAATCGCGGTAAGGCCGCAAGGACATGGATTCATGAGGTTGTCTCCCGATGGTTATGTGCGCCTGACACTGGAACAGTTTCAGGCGATTCCCTTGGTGCATCTTTTATCCGGCCTGGACCCGGATGAACCCCTCCCTCTTCACGAAGGGGCCAGCCAGACCGATATTTCCGGTTATACCGAATGGGTCAGCGAGACGGCGCCCGTCATCACTCTGGGGTGGGACTGGCGGATGGAAGGGGCGTCAGGACAGGCCCGCTATCTCCGGACGGGTTTACCACGAAGCAATATCATGCTGGTGGATGACCTGCGGCGGGACCTGGGTCCCGCCAACACGGCCAAACTACTGGAAGCGGCCATCGACAAGACGGCCTGGCAGGCCGCAGTCCGGCTGCATATCATGGATAGATACACTTGACAAGCTGTCAAGGTTGACAGCTAGACAGAACCGCCGGGGCTGGTAGATTCATCCTCATAGACAAACTCTATCGGAGGATAAGATGCAGATTATATCCGGGCCAGCTGAAGTTTTACCGAGTAATCTGTATGCGAAGGTGGCGGGTTACCGCCATCAAGTCTTTGTCGAGCAATTGGGGTGGGCGTTGCACACGGAGAACGGGATGGAGTCGGACCAGTTCGACCGACCAGACACCGTGTATGTGGTCGCGCAAGACGACCAAGGCCATGTCTCCGGCTGTGCCCGCCTCCTCCCGACCACGCGCCCCTACCTGTTGGGCGAGGTTTTTCCCCAATTGCTTAATGGACTGGCACCGCCATGTTCTCCCGATGTCTGGGAGCTGTCGCGCTTCGCGGCCGTGGATTTGAATAACCGGGCCAGGACACCAGGGCAGTTTTCCTCCTCGGTTGCGCGAAAACTATTGGAAGAATCCATCGCCTGCGCAGTCTCGCACGGAGCGAAACGGTTGATCACGGTGTCGCCGATCGGCGTGGAGCGGTTGTTGTCTCGATCCGAATTTCACGCACATCGTGCAGGGCCGCCGATGATTATTGATGGGCATCCGATATTCGCATGCTGGATTGAGCCGTTGAGTTCAAATCCGGGTTATTCGCTGCTATCAATCACGCAGTGTCACTTCGCTACGCATTCATAAGCCGCGCCTTAACACGGATGAGTTTTATGGAAATGCCGACAGTCATAGCGCGATCCATTTTCGGTCAATACGAAGCCGAAGTACTTGAAGAACACAGTAATGAGGCAGGCTTCATAGAGATTTGTCCAAATACCGTTCGCGTGGTTACCCACAGCGAGTTCGATAAACTCGTCGCGCAACATGCCAACAAACTGTCCACGCTGCTTCCGCCTGGCGCGCGCGTCCTTGTTTCGCTTCGTAACCAAATCGAATTCGCGTCGATGATAATGGCATGCTGGCGCGCAGACATGATCCCGGCCCCCATCCCCATGAGTTGGGGAAAGGAAAGAGTTACAAGGATATCGCAGCGTCTGGATGCGGCATTGGCCATCGTAGAAGCTGATTGTGTGGACGATAGCGAAAACGGAAATGTCGTCGATTTCGTCTCATTAGATGGTGTCGCAAGGGGGACAATCGGCCTTTTTCTACAGGACGCGGGTTGGATGTCTGAGGAAGACGAACTGCTCATCATGCATTCATCTGGGTCCAGCGCAACCCCGAAGTCCGTGCTGATCGGGAAAAAGGGGATGATGTGGTTCGAGTGCGCGGAAAGACAATTGGGGCCGCAAGGAGCGGTGGAGGGAAGGCCGATCTGTATCATCGCAGGCCCTCTTTTTCACTTCAGCGGCCTTTTGCGTTTCCTCGAAGTTTTCAGAAAGGGTGGCACCGGCATATTTCTGAAGTATTTTGATCCAGTCTTATTCAACGAAGTGATCCGTAAATATCAGGTTACCCATGTGGCCGGTACACCGACACTATTCGCCTATGCGGCATTGGAAGCCAGGCTCACTCCCGGCGGATACCCAAGCCTGCGATACCTGCGGGTGGGTGGGGCGCGCTGTACGACGGAAGAGATCGAAAGGATAGCACAAGCCTATGGATGCCCAGCGTTTCAGGTGTACGGTGCGACCGAACTTGGCCCTATCGCCGCCGGTCCTCGCCCGTGCGATTTTCCCATTCTTCACCCGGAGAGCGTCGGCGTGGCGCTGCCCGGCGTGGATATCGAATTGATCAAGCAAGACAAGGCGGGCATAGGGACTATCCGCGTCCGCACACCTGGCTGCGCTGTTGGAATAATAACCGATGATGGCCGATTCCCTTGCGCCGATGAGAACGGATGGATAGAGACCGCTGATTTGGGTTGGTGGGACGAAGCCGGACATCTACGGGTGATCGGCCGGGCAGACGACATTTTTATTGTTGGAGGGGAAAATGTCAGCCCAGCGGAGATCGAGGCCATCCTCCTAGCTTATCCGGATATTGTGGAGGCTTGTGTCGTTCCCATTTCACACCCCATGATGGGGTCTGTTGCCTCAGCGGGGATCGCGGTACGCGCCGATTTCAAAGGCACTGAGCGCGAGATCCGGGATCATTGCCGCCGACGTGCCTCCCCTCATGCGGTCCCCCATCGCATCCGCTTTTTCAGCGAGTTGCCGCGTCTGGATAGCGGTAAGTTGGACCGACGCCAAATCAGCGAGATAATTACCTATGAATGCTAGGCAGATCAAATTCCTACCCCGTTTATCGATCAGACCAATCCGGCACAATGATGAGCAGGCGTTGCCGAATGCACGGGAAATTGACGCTTATGCGGCCAATGGGCATGTCGTGACGAGAAGAATATTTTCGGACGCAGAGATCGCGCTCGCCATAAAGGCTGCGGACGAGATCTATGCGGGCAGGCGAGATGTCCGGCTATGGTCGGACAAAAGCAGGAGTTATCTGGATTGGAAACCCGGTTCGCCTGACCATATCCGGATTAACGACTTCATCGCTCTGCAGAGCGAAAAGATTAGGCGACTGCTTGAGAATCCGTTGTTGGGCGCGACCGCTGCGCGGCTAGCCAATACCAGAACGGTAAGGCTCTTCAACAGTTCTCTCATCTACAAACCCCCTTACGGCATCAGGAAAAGCGGTGACGAGCGTGTCGGCTGGCATACCGATCATGCCTATTGGCCGACATGCACTTCCACCAATATGCTGACCGTTTGGATCCCCATGCAGGACGCGAATGAAGCGAACGGTGGTTTACGTTTCATCAATGGCAGTCACCGTTGGGAGGATCGAGAAGATCTCCGGCTCTTGCGCTCAGAAAAAAATTTTATCTGTGATGACCATCATAAATTGAATTCACGACTAGCCAATCTCGGGTTTGAAACAAGCGAAGTTTGCCCGTCCGTACCAGCTGGCCATATGAGTGTACATCATTGTTTAACCTTACACTCTAGCGGCATCAATTTATCAAATAAACCCCGTATTGCATTGGCAATTCATTTGCAAGATGAAGATAATACCTATCAAAGACACTTGGTAGACGGTCGCCCATTCGTATATTCTCATGACTATCTCTGCCGAACGCTTGATGGGCACCCTGACTATACTGACCCTGATGTTTGCCCTGTACTCTGGAGCAACATGGAATCAACCGACTGAAATACAGAGGAAGTTGCGATATGATGCAATCACAGGAAATATCTATGATCGAACAGATTACGGCGGAGCTGGAAGAAATGTATGACTCGCCTGATCCGTGGTCGTACGAGGATAATTTCTGGGACTATAAAAGAGTCGCCGAAATGAAGATCGCGACACAGAGCCTTAAGCCGATAAACGTCTTAGATATCGGCTGCGGAAATGGGTTCATGACCCAACATCTACCAGGTGACAGAATCGTCGGGATCGATATTTCGCGCAAAGCCATTGACTACGCGTCGAATAGAGGAATACCAAATGCCGTATTCCTATGCGGCTCTATCCAGAACGCTGTCTCACTGTGTGTTGGTGAGAAATTTGATTTGATTTGTATTACTGGGGTTCTTTACGACAAATGGGTTGGCACGGACTATGGTAAGATTATCTCGATTATCCGGCAGCTTTCCGCTCCGGTCTCCACGCTCCTGACGTGCCATATAGCTGAATGGTATAAAATAATTATGCCGTTCGATCTTCTATACGAAAAGAAATACAGATATCGTGACCATACACATTTATTAAATATCCACAGAATAAAGTAGCTAGAGAACAATTTCTGTCTTCATTGTGACAGATCGAGAAGCCTAGGGAAGGGAGAATGCAATGAGAGTGGTGGTTGTCGTTGGCGATAGATTCGAAGCGTTCGCCAAAAACGAAACGGTCGTTTGCATTGGTGAACTTGAGAACAGCCTGGAGAATGGCGGTTTATTGGAGGACGAGGTTTTTGTGCTGGGTCAAGGTGTCGGTGCCGATCGGATCGGCCACCTCCTACAGCTAGCGACCATCAAAGGAAAGCGTGGCCGGTTCTTCTTCGAAGAGGTAACGAAATGTGGGCCTGCGGAGGTGCACAAGTTGAAACCGGAGAACTCTATTCTGTCGTTGCCGGTGCAACTGGATGTAAATACGTACGAAGCCAGCGTTCTGCTTGATGACCGATCTGAATTGTTTAGTGATCACGTCGGTGGGCAGCATCTGCCTGGGATGATCCTTATTGAGGTGGTGCGCCAAATGGGCTTGGCAGTCATTGAAAAGTTTTTTTCTAAAAATTTTCCCAATGGTTGCAGCTTCCTCTGGTCCTCAATTCAGATGGACTTCATGCATGCTACTTTTCCCGTCGAAACCACAATCATCTGCCGGATTTTGCAGCGGCAAATTGTGAAGTCACGTCGGGAGTCCATTCGCTTTGGCTTCGAGTTCTTACAGCAGGATTTGGTCGTAGTGTCCTCCCTGATTTCGGTTGAACTGCATGACAGGTATGCCGCAGAGCGTCAGGAGAGGCGCCTAGCCGCCGCAGCTTCGACCATGGTCGCGTCGAGAGGACAAGACAAGAAATATGGCTAACGAGGCATACATCGCATTCTTTGATGTTGATGGTACGCTCATAAATAAAAACAGCTTACTCAGCTTCTTGGAATACTTCCGACACCATTACGAGTTGGATGATCAAGCATGGTTTTCCGAATACTGCACACACTTGCGCAATCTCATTGTGACAAAAACCGAACGGCAGACGCTGAACACTTTCTATTACACCTTGTTTCGTGGACAAAGTGAGAAAACGCTCGATCGACTTGGAGAAGCTTGGTTCACGGAGGTGAACACGCAGCCTGGGTTTTTCAAAGATGACATGAGGCGGGAGGTCGAGTCGCAAAAAAGGCGGGGGGCGGAGGTGGTTCTTGTTACAGGGTCATTCGCGTCCGTCGTGACACCCTTAGGGCAGGCCCTTTCCTGTGACGCGGTGCTGTGCACCCAGTTGGACGTTGTCGATGGTTTCTATACCGGTGCGCTCGCTGGTCCTCCCTGCATCGGTGAGCAGAAGGTCGACGTTATCAGGGCCTTTTCCTCTCGACGAGGCATTCCGCTGGATCGGTGTGTTGCCTTCGGCGATGATGTAACCGACGCGGCGATGCTCGCGGCGGTTGGCAGTGGGCGTATGGTCGAAAACAGCCCTGCTTACCGCGACGAACTTGTGAATTGGGGACGCCAATGGATTGAACGCCAAGCCGGAGAAACCTTCTAATGATATCCGAAACCTCTTTTTTCGAGCGGATGCCGCGCATCGGGCTCGGCTGCATGGGAATGAGCGAATTTTATGGGGCGTGTGACGATAACCAGTCTTTGGCTGCGCTCCACCGCGCCTATGACATTGGCTATCGTCACTTTGATACAGCGGACATGTATGGTTCTGGACACAACGAGCGGCTTCTAGGTCGTTTTCTCGCCGATATCGGGTCCCGTCGCGAAGGGGTGTTGATCGCATCGAAGACCGGCATCACTCGCGATCCAATGAACAAATTCCGTCTTGTTCTCAACGGGCGTCCCGAGTACATTCGTGATGCATGCGAGGCATCGCTCCGCCGCTTGGGGATCGAGCAGATTGATCTCTACTACCTCCACCGCCAGGACCCGAATGTACCATTAGCGGAGAGCGTGGGGGCACTTGGCGACCTAGTCCGCCAAGGCAAAATCGCCGCTATCGGGTTGTGCGAGGTGTCGGCCTCTACGCTGGAGACGGCGAATACCGAATATCCGATATCCGCAGTCCAATCGGAGTACTCGCTGTGGTCACGAGAGATTGAGCAGGATGTGGGGAACGCTTGTGGCAGACTCGGCATTCCATTGGTCGCATTCAGCCCGCTCGGTCGAGGAATCCTATCAGGTACCCTGAGCAAGCAATTCATCAGTAGTCTTGACCCAGCCGAGGATCTGCGCGCAAATTTGCCGCGGTTCCAGGATGAGCATCTAGACGCTAACCTGTTGCTGGTCGAACGTCTTCGGAGTATCGCTGAACAGCTGGAGCTTGAATGTGCCCAAGTGGCCTTGGCCTGGATTTTTTCCAAAGGTGGACAACACATACGCGCTATCCCGAGCTCGACTTCGTCTAGGCATCTCATATGCAACTTCGCCGCTGGAACGCTCATGCTTCCGGAATGGGCCCTCGTCGAAATTGAAGCCGTGTTCGCGCCTTCGGCGATTAGCGGTGCCCGCTACCCCGTGAGCCTCAGAAGCTAGCCCGGGTTTCTCATATATGGATACCGACAGCATGGCGGCGATGGACACAGTCTTGATCGTGGGCGCGGGACCGATCGGGATGACCCTCGCGCTCCAGCTCCACAGCTATGGCGTGCCCGTAAGGCTGATTGATAAATCGACCGAACGGCGAGGAGGGTCGAAGGCGCTCACCGTGAACCCGAGCACCCTCTACATTTTCGAGATGCTCGGCGTAGCCTCCCAGGTCATCGATAGGGGGCGTCGCCTCAACCGGGCTACGGTCCTCTGGCGGGGACATCGCCTTACTGCGGTTAGCCTGCAAAGGCTCGCCTACCGCCACAATCACCTTATCATGCTGCCGCAGCCGGTGACTGAGGAAATACTTTCCGCGAGGCTACAGGAGGTCGGGGTCGAGATTGAGCGAGAGGTTGCTCTCGTCGATGTCCAATCGACCGAAGCGGGTGTCACTGCGGTTATGCTCTGCCCGAACGGTACCACAATTCGCGAGAAATACGCGTACTTGGTCGGGTGCGATGGTGCCAGAAGCGTCGTCCGCCAGCGCCTTGGTATTCCATTCAATGGCTTTGACTATCCCATGCACTTCCTTCTGGCGGATGTTAGGGTAGAGTGGGATGGGCCGATGGATGAAGCCTTCTATTTCGTCGAAGATAGCGCCTTCCTCGTCCTTCTGCCACTGACCGGGCAACACCACCGGATCGTGGTCAGCGTCGAGGGTCGACTTGACGAGAAGGGGTCCGTGACGTTTGATGATGTGAAGGACGCCGTGAATGCTTGCGTCGGAGAACGCCTACATCTTTCCGATCCAATTTGGGTCTCAAGCGCACCCATCTATAACCGGCTGGCTTCGGCATTATCGGGGGCCGGAAAAGTTTTCCTGGCGGGAGACGCCGCGCATCTTTTCAGTCCGATCGGTGGGTCTGGGATGAACACCGGCATTGGTGACGCCTTCAATCTGGGTTGGAAGCTTGCCTATGTTATGAAAGGCCATTCCGATGCCAAACTTTTGCGCAGTTACGAGGGGGAGCGTCTAGCGCTGGCGCAGCGCTTGGTGTCTATGACCGATCACCTAACATCGCTCATTTCCCGACATGCCCCAAAGGATGAAGAACGTTGGCTTCCGCAGGCGCGGAACCGGCCTAATCTGCGCACGATTCCCTATCACTTGGCAGGATTTTCCCATTGTTACGACGATGGTCTAGGGGGGCTGGCCGGGAGGGCCGTGCGCCCAAAATCTATCGCCCCCTTCATTGACGTAATTCTCCCCAGTGAAGACGAAAGGCGGCTTTGGCAAGGAAAACATATTCTTGTTGTGAACGGGCGATCTCTGGGAAAGGAATGGCCGCGCTGGGCTGAGGCTTTGGCGCAGATACG
Source organism: Pseudomonadota bacterium (assembly GCA_021785795.1). Next base: position 6,807 of record JAJYEK010000062.1, on the reverse strand, counting down.
CGATAGTTTTGATGCGATCGTCAAAATCGTCGTTTTCGTCAATCCCCAGCTCCGAGACTGCCTCGGTGAGAGGGTCGCTTGGCGCGCTAACGTGGCAGCGTTGGATGCGTGTAGCTTTCCAGACCCGGGTGTTGCACTGATTCGCCCCGATTTCTTTGTGGAGATGATCAGTACCGGTGGTGACGCGTGTGGCGACGCGCTCCTGGCATTGACCGCACTATACATCATTGATCGCGAAGAGGTTTTGCCGAATGAAAACATTCCAGGCCGTTAGCTTACATCTGTGCGGTGAAGAGTGGGTCGTTTCCACATGCGCCGCGCTTCACCATCTCGACCTTGAAATGTTCGACCTGATCACTGGGCTCGTCACCCGCATTGACGACCAACTGATTCGCCTATTTAAGGGCGAGAGGAAACTTCAGATGTTGCATTCCGAGAACGGACTGCCAAAGGGGATATTCTTTGCGCGAAGAGCGAGGGCGGACGCCGACAGAGTCATCACTGCCACATTCGAGGAAAGCAACAATGTCCAATCTGCCTATGGTAAGGCGCTAGATGCACTCGACAAGACTTTCATCCCCTTCTTCACGCGAGTATTGCTAAATCCCGTGGAAGTCACTACGGATCTTGAGAATGCACGCCGGGAACGGCTGTCCGGCAGTGGCCGTGCGCCGTACCCGGCGAGCACGGGGATTCGACATCTGGGCCCCAGCGCCGTACTCGCATACGGCGTGAGCAGCACGATCCTCCGTGTCTCGCAAGTAAGCATTCCTGGCCTCTTGGATCCAGAAAAATATACAACTAACCCGCTTTCCTATTCTCGCGCCATCGCTGTTCATTCAAGGGACGAGTGCTTATTATTTTTCTCAGGAATTCTGCCTGCGAAAGGAAGGGAAGGCAACAACATATGTATTAGTGATACAATCCATGATCTGTTACATCTCCTTCATCTCACGATTGATGCTGGTGTTACCACGGAATACGTGTCTTTCTGCGGAAAGGGGCTTTCTTCGGTTCGCGGCTACCATGCCTTCGTGACGAGCGCGGAGGTAGAAGAAATCGCAGCTAAAACCCTCTCAGGCTACCTCTCCAACGCCGTGGGCGAGGTATTCCTCTCCCAGCTTGCGCGCGATGGCGCCTGCATAGAAATCGAGGTCCTAGCCGAATTATCTCCATCCCGACCCCACCAGTCACCATGCGAAGATCTGTTAATCGGAGTGTAAAACTGACCAAGTGTGGTACGAGTATTATGGTGGACCCATTGGTCAAGACAATTAGAGTGAGTTTAAGTTTGTCCGGTTGCTTCCACTGCAGCGGAATGACGCTGCCCAAAATCATCCATGAGTAACGGTTACGCTGCGGTCTTCGGATACTTATCATGTCCGCCTCGAAGCGCCCCCAACCAGGGAGACAACATTTGAGATCAGTTCCATGCCGCGGTTCTGGCGGGCGGAGAGCATGGATTCAGGATGAAACTGGACGGCCCAGACCGGAGCACCTACATGCTCTATCGCCATGATGATGTCGTCGTCGGACGTAGCGGTTTCTTTCAGGACTGAGGGCAACGACTCACGTTCTGCGTAGAGTGAGTGGTACCTACCCACAATGACATTCTGCGGCATATTGCGGAATAGGCCCGTTCCGACATGCTTTAACCGTGATGGCGTGCCGTGGCAAGGGACGGACAGCTGTCCGAGTTTCCCGCCGTAATATTCGACGATCGCCTGCAAGCCAAGACAAACACCAAATATAGGCACGCCAAGTGCTAGTGCGGAGTCGATCAGCCGGTCTGTAGCGAAATTCGCTGGCCTGCCGGGACCAGGGGAAAGTATAAGCAGATCAATATCCGCGTTCAGGTGGGAGAGGGCGTTGTTGTAGCGGAATGTTTCGATCGAGAGCCCCGTCTGCGAAAAATAATTGGCAAGCGTATGCACGAAGGAATCATCGTGATCCGCGAGGAGGGCTCTCAACCGTCGGCTCTTTAGACATCTGGGGGGCGGTGCAGCCCGCGCCTCCTCATTGGGTGGCTCGATTGCTTCCAGCATGGCCTTGGCTTTGATCCTGGTCTCGTTCTCCTCTTCATCAGGATCGGAGAAATAAAGCAGGGTGGCCCCGGCCCGGACCTGCGCCACACCATCCTTGACACGTATCGTCCTCAGTGTGAGACCGGTATTGATATTGCCATTGAAACCAAGGACCCCCACCGCGCCTCCGTACCAGTAACGGGGTGTTCGTTCATATCGTTCGAGAAATTTGATGGCCCAGAGCTTCGGTGCTCCCGTCACCGTGACCGCCCACATATGAGTTATGAAGGCGTCAAGGGAATCATATTCTTCTTTCAGGATGCCTTCTATATGGTCAACGGTGTGGATGACCCGCGAATACATCTCGATTTGACGACGGCCAATGACGCGCACACTGCCGGCCTCGCAGATACGGGATTTGTCATTTCTATCGACATCGGTACACATTGTCAGCTCGGCTTCATCTTTCGATGAATTGAGCAGCGTTTGAATTTGCACGGCATCGTCTATGGCGTCCGTTCCCCGTGCAATCGTACCAGAGATGGGACTGGTTTCAACACGCCTACCTTGGACGCGCACGAACATCTCTGGGGATGCGCCGATAAGGAATTCATTGTCCCCGAGATTCATGAGAAATCCGTAAGGGGCAGGATTGATGTTGCGGAGTTTGAGAAAAGCCGCAGAGGGGGAAACGGGCATGCTTCTCGCGAAGGTTTGACCTGGTACCACCTCGAATAGGTCACCGCGGGCAAAGCTTTCCTTGGCTGTGCAGACACATTGGGCAAATTCACCTGGCTGATGGTCGGAAGATAATTCCACCGGTGCGGGAGAAGGATGATAAGGACTTTTGACGTTTTCCCTGTGCTTGCCCAGCGTGCTGTGCTCCCTGAACACGAAATCGTATTCGACGACCTTGGCTAGGCTGTCGATATTGTCCCTGACAAATACTCTATCTGGAATGAACAAGACGATGTCCCGCTGCTCCGGGGAGCGGGGAATCATTTTTTCTAATTGTTCAAACTGGAATACTAGGTCGTACCCAAAGGCGCCGTAAAATCCCAACGTCGAATCCTGTTCGGACTGGAAACCCTCCATGAGGGCACGAAGGACGGAGAACAGCGAAGGGGTTCGTGTCCGGTATTCCTCGGCTGCACCATGCGTGCCACTTGCGGTAATTCGGCCTTGTATCTTCCGATCATCCACAGTCAACTCCCAGAGAGCCGATCCTTCAAGGAGGAAATGACAGAATTTTAGCAGGACACCCCCCCTTTCATTAAGAGCTTCAAGCGTAAAGCCAAGTTCTTTTCCTGTGATTTGAAGGGGAGGATTTACAAAACCAATATCCCATCTGGAATAACGTGAGGGCACCTCATAGGTCGAGGACAATAGGATACCAATGCAGTTGTCGAGAGAGGCGGTGATGCGGTTGAACTCCTCAGAATCTGCCGCATGGGTGGTTCGAGTGATTTCAAGCCCACCGAACGTATGAAAAGTCTTGCCGTCATCGGCTGAGATGCTCACCTTTTCCAACCTCATGAATTAGCGGTCGTGGTATTAGCACAACCAATGATTGAACTTAACTTTAGTGGGGTATCCAGGTAAATGCGGTTAGCGGCGCCAAAAGTTAAGCTCCTTACGCAAGGAGAGACCGACACCTCATTTTGTCAACGTGAGCGACATGGTTTGATCTCAGCCTAGCTTTCTGGGTCATAGATATACGGCTAAAGACTGTCGAGGCGCCGCCAGAAGAACCGTGTCGATGGGGTCAGCGTAGCTCTTGGATCAGCTCTCACCCATCTGGAGCCTCGTATGCAAAGCTACGTTCGCCATCACTGCATATCAATATTGCCGCACTTACCTTAGATACCTTGTTAACTCTAACACATGACTGCATTATCGACTAGTGCACAGCCTTTTGCCCTGCTAGCCTTTTCGCCCAGTTCCGCGAGCGTGGCCGCATCAGCGATCACCGCGGCCCACCGGCACTTCGCCCGCCGCTACCCCCCTAGGATCTCCGGCTCCTCGCTGAGGTCGACGCCCTGCACGGCGCCCTCTCACCCGTGACCGCTTGAGGAGCACCCGTCAAACAAAGACCCGTGTTCTCGCTCAATCGGGAGCAACAGCCTCCGTACCAGCCACGAAGGTCCGATAAATATGCGCCATCGTGTGGAACACTTTTGGTGAATGATGAGCGAAAGGGATGCGATGGCCGATGAACTCCTCGAGGAAGCATAACAGACCGACCGTGCCGAACGAATCAAGAAGCCCCAGACCCCACAGGTCGTCATCCTTCCCGATACTAGCGGGATCGACCCGCGGATGACACTCGACCAGATATTCGCGCAACACGGCGTAAAAACGCTCCTGATCCATGGTTCATTACCCCTCTGAAATGGTTTCTATTGGCCCGCATATGTGCGAAGCACCCTGGTGATCGCACTACCTAACCAGATCATCCGCTCCCGCTCCATCAGCGGCTCCGTGAAGGTCAGGCTGAGTATCAAACCAGACTCGCCCTCGCGCACGGACAGAACGAAGGCGGCATTCCCCGCATTGCGATTGGTGCAGGCGTGGTACTCCGACAGTCTGAAATGGAGGAAGTTTCTCTTCAACTCGATCGTTCCAAGATAGGTCAAGCCCACGCCATCGACAAATACCCGATGCTCACCTATTTTCTTAATCGCATACCGCATCGTGCTTCCTGAAAAGTCCTGCGTCCGAATGCCGCGCTCGTAGACATGTGCTATCAGCGCGGTATGATAGGCGTGCGCGAGTTGCTCAAGGTTTCCCCCCTCCGCGTCGACATCTGCTCCCGCGACAGTCAGGTAGCACCCCCACTCCCCATCCGGTACGAGACGTCGAAGAGATACCGCCGTCTTTATGGATATCGCCCCTTTGGCGATCCCACATTCCGATGTGGCCTTCGCCATTGCCGCCGCGATCAGCGAATTGGTGGTGACCCCGTCCCGCTCAACTCTTGCGGATAGAGCGCGATAGGCTCTTGCATCCAGCCCTGCGGAAATCATGGCTGTCCTGCGCTCATCCAATGGACGATAGAGGGCGAATGGAATTTCGGCTTGCCGCGAGGATGGCGTATCCCCCGGTAGGGGAGTCTTGCGGAGATATCTCTCGATGGGTGCACCCAAGGTCCGGCATGCGTCGGTCAACTTGCCCCCGGCTAGCGTGACGTCAATCCCTTCCAGTAACCATTGCAGAAGCCAAGTCGCGCAGGTTCCATCGACAATAGAGTGATGGACGGTGATGATTAGGCCAGTTTCGCCCTTCCCCATGACCACGACCAGCCGCCATAGCGCATCTGAGGCCCGCAACGGCCTATTGACTTCCTCAGTGAACAACCTTTGCCGCTCGCTTTGAACGTCGGCATCCCCCTTGATGGTTCGGCTGATTATTTCGATACGGCTCCAATCCGCGTGCTCGGCGAAGAAAAATCCCTCCTCATCCTCGGCGATTGAGCAGCGAAGGCCCTGATAGTATAGAAACACGTCATATGCGGCCAACTGCACCGATTTCACCGTGACCACCCCGTCGAGCACCACCATCCACGAGCATTGCGTCGTACCGCAAAGCTCACTCTGCATCAGCGCCATACGGGTCTCTATTTGGCCTAGCCTGCGGACGAACATCACTTCAATTGGCGCTCCCTTGCGTGTCCCGCCAAAGCATTGACCCTGCTCGCCACCTCCTCAATCGCTTCGAGATGGGGGCTGTGGCGGACTCCCTCGATGAATACCGTCTGATGACGTTCGCGGCCGGGCAGAGATTTATAGCAATCGATGTCGATAAATGGGTCTTCGGTCCCTTGGATGAAAAGTAACGGAACCGATGACCGCCGGCAGATATCGACTTCGTCTTGGAAAGCACCGCGGGCGAGTGACGCGCCGATGGCTTTGCGGACAGCACCCGCAGCAGCCCGTATCCGTTGGGTGACGGCCTCATACTCACCGACAGAGAGGTTATCCAGCTTGACGAAGGTGTCGGCGATGCGCGTGGTTTCCGATAATGAAAGGTGCTCACTGAAGATTAGACCTTCTGTTGGGTCACGGAAAACCGTGACCACCGTCTCCATGTTGAACGGGGGCGCGGAGAGGCACACAGCGCTCATCAGACCGGGCGGCAGATTGGGAATGGCTTCGATGACAGCGTGCCCCCCGAGGCTGTGACCTACCAACAGGTATGGACCGAGGTCCAATTGTCGTACGAAGGCGACAATCAGCGCCGAATAGCCTGCCACATCGCACACATCTGTCGCTGGCATGGCCGTTGCGCCGTGGCCGTAGAAGTCGATTGCCAGACCTCGGACTTCGGGGCCGAGCCGTTCGATCAGACCGATGAAAGAATCCCCTGACGAGGAGTTGCCATGACAACAGACTACGCAGGGTCCGTCTCCTTTCCGCTCCCAATAGCCAATGCTAACACCGTTAATAGTAAGGCTTTTCCGCATGCATCCACCTCACACCCCCCTCAAGAAACTTCCAGAATTCGGCCATTACTTCTCGTAAGGCTGCAGACGAAAAGGCTTTAGTTTATGGGACACCTCGAAAAACCCGTCATTCATGCGGAAACCAGCATACAGGTTGCTGATTTAACTTGGTTCCCGTGTTCACGGGAACGACAATTCCGAGATTTTTTGAGCCGCCCTAGGGAGAGCTTCCTGCCTCAACGGCTCAATCCAGCATGCGAATATCGGATGCCCATCAATAATCATCGGCGGCCCTGCACGATGTGCGTGAAATTCGGATCGAGACAACAACCGCTCCACGCC
>JAJYEK010000265.1 GCA_021785795.1 Pseudomonadota bacterium | reverse complement strand
GGCCCATCGCGAAAGGAACAGATGTCGCGCGACACCATCGCTGAAGTACTAGCGTTTCTGGACGCGACAACTGTCCGCAATATGGATCTGACGGGTGGAGCGCCGGAGCTCAACCCCCATTTTCGGATGCTGGTCACGGAAGCGCGTCGTCGCGACGTTCACGTCATCGACCGCTGCAATCTGACGATCCTGCTCGAACCTGCACAGGAGGGTCTGGCTGAATTCCTGGCGCAACAGCGTGTCGAGGTTACCGCCTCCTTGCCGTGCTACCAGCAATCCAACGTCGATGCCCAACGCGGGGCCGGCGTCTTTGCCAGGAGCATTGCCGCATTGCAGCGATTGAACGAACTCGGGTACGGCCGCGACGCTGGACTCGTGCTCAATCTGGTGTACAACCCGGGCGGAGCGGCGCTGCCTCCACCACAGGGCACCCTCGAAGATACATATCGCAATGAACTCGGCACACACCATGGCATCGTATTCAGCCGGCTCTACACGATCGCCAACATGCCGATTCAGCGCTTCGGAAGCACGCTAATCTCGCGGGGGAAATTCCAATCCTATATGGAAGCGCTCAAAGCCGCGCACCGGCCGGAAAACCTGGCGTCAGTCATGTGTCGCTCGCTTGTGAGCGTCGACTGGGAGGGCCGCGTCTACGACTGTGATTTCAACCAGATGCTTGGATTGCCGATGAGTTTCGGAGGCCGCCCCGGAGTACGCCTGGCCGACCTGGTCCATAAGCGGCTCGATGGCAATCCGATCGCAGTCGCCGATCATTGCTACGGATGCACGGCAGGCCAGGGCTCCGGCTGTGGCGGAGCCCTGGGCGGCTGACTGGTTTCTCCCCAGAAGACCCGGGCAACAGGCGGCGCGGGGTCCCGGCCGGGCGTGGATACCGGATGCTGACGTCTCGCGGGTTAGTCATGACCCCCGGCCTGACCTATAATCATATCAGAGATTTCTAATATACCCGGGAGAGCAACATGGCGAATACAGACAGACAGGCTCTGGCGGAACAGGCCTATTGCAAGGCTTTACGCTATGAAATCGATTACGGCTGTTGCCCGCAGTGCGTGTTGGCAACCGTCCAGGAGACAGTAGGCATTGTCGACGATGCCACGATCAAGGCAAGCCATGGCCTGTCCGGTGGTGGTGGCCTGACGGGCAAAGGCGCCTGTGGCGCCTTGACCGGCGGACTCATGGCCTTAAGCGCCAAGCGCGGCCGCGACCGTGACAAGCTCCATCAGGGCCGCGGTATGAACAATTTCCAGAAAGGCCGCGAGCTGGTCGACCGGTTCCGTACAGAATTCGGCGGAATCACCTGCGAAGAACTGCAGTTGCGTTTCGCGGGACGCACCTTTGACATGTGGAACCCGGTCGAGTATTCGGCTTTCAGCGAGGCCCGCGGCGATCAGTGCGCCCGTGCCACGGCAACCGTTACTCGCTGGGTCATCGAAATGCTTTAAGTCCGGCTCCGACGCGGGCGCGTCGCGGCGCCCAAGATGCGGTTTCATCTTCCCGTGGGCCCGACATCCCCGGGCACCGTGGCAGTACAGGCCTACGGGGACACTCACCCGCTCCGGTATCCAGCCAGCTTGCCCCGGAATCCGGCGGCGGTTGCCACAATTCCGCGCGTTGCGTGCGTCGGTAATGACATCGTGGGGCGCATCGATTCGATTTCCGCCAGCAATGTGCCAAGAAAGGGCGGACGGATGAATCGTGCCTCACCGGATGCTGGGTCAACGGACCGGCAGTGATCCTCGCCTGGGCCGCTTTGCTTACCACGGAGACGCGTAACTGCATGCGGCTGGCACTCGGAACAGCACCGCCATGTTGCTGTCGCCGGACGCGTTGCTCTCGGTGCCGTCGATCACTTGTTGCTCGGTCTGCAGGGGCTGGTCGTATGAAGCCGTTGTGGGCAGCGGCTTGCATGTGCTATGGACACATACGATAACCGCTATCCGCGAATGGCCAATCACAAAGTCGGCATTTCGTGTTTCCCTCTTTTGCAGAGATTCGGACATGCCTTTGCGCGTCGGACTCCAGGCGGAAACACGCGGCCTGATCCGCGGGACATCATCACATCAACGGAATCTGTGAAGAAGACAGCGCCGCCTGGATGCGGCGCGCGAGAGCGCATGTGGCGCAGAGCCTTGCATTTGGATTAAATTACCGGCTTTCCCGTCCACCGGCATCGAAGACCCGACACCCATGACCGTATGCGCATCGCGAATACCCATCTTCGCACTCGTCCTTGGGCTGCTGGCCGCAACCCCGCTGCCGGCACGCGCTGTACCGCCCGGCGGACACGGTGCCGCTACCGACGCCGGCGTGGTCAGTGTCGCGGTCGCGGCTGATTTCATTCATACCCTGCAGGACCTGGACGCAGCCTTTATCCGCACCGGCGACGGGCGCCTGCTGATCAGCGCCGGATCAACCGGCAAGCTGTACGCACAGATCCGCGCCGGCGCCCCTTACGACGTGCTGCTGGCAGCCGATAGCGCGACTCCGCGCCTGCTGGTCAGACAGGGCCTGGGCGTGGCCGCCAGCCGGTTCACCTACGCCCGCGGCCGGCTTGCTCTTTGGAGCCGCTCTCCGCAGCGCGTGGACAACACGGGGCTGGTGCTGAGATACGGGAAATTCCGCCACCTTGCGATCGCCGACCCCAAGATTGCGCCGTACGGGGCGGCGGCGCGTGCGGTGCTGCGGCATCTGGGACTTTGGCGGACCTTGCAGCCCCGCATCGTCCGCGGAGAGGACATCGGGCAGACCTTCCAGTTCGCGGTCAGCGGCAACGCCGGGCTCGCATTCGTGGCTCTGGCGCAGCTTAAAGATCCAGCGTTCACGGCCGGCGGGTCCTACTGGATCGTGCCACAGAGACTGTACGCGCCCATCGATCAGCAGGCGGTACTTCTCGAACGCGCCAGACACGACGCCGCGGCAGTTGCCTTCATGAAGTTTCTGCACAGCCCGGCGGCGCGAGCGATCATCCGCCGCTATGGCTACGGCGTCGACTGAGCACACGCAGCAAGCCATCCGGGGCGCCAGCCCCATTCTGGGCACAGGATTAGAGCATGAATGCATTGGCGATCGATCTTACGCCCGTCTGGCTCACATTGCGGCTTGCCCTGATCTCGACGGCATTTCTGTTTGTCATCGGGACACCGGTCGCGTGGTGGCTTGCGCGCACACGCTCGTTCCTCAAATTGCCAGTCGAGTCCGTTGTGGCCCTGCCGCTGGTGCTCCCGCCGACCGTGCTCGGCTTCTACCTGCTGCTCGGACTGGCCCCTACCGGACCGCTGGGCAAAGCCTGGCATGCTATCAGTGGCGGTTCGCTGGCATTCAGCTTCTCCGGCCTGGTCATCGGGTCGGTCCTGTATTCACTGCCGTTCGTGGTGCAACCGCTGCAGAACGCGTTTGAGGCGATCGGCGAGCGTCCGCTCAGGGTTGCGGCAATGCTGGGCGCAGGACCCGTGGATCGGTTTTTTACCGTCGCCCTGCCGCTCGCGCGGCGTGGACTGGTCACGGCACTCACGCTCGGTTTTGCCCATACCGTGGGCGAGTTCGGGGTTGTACTCATGATCGGCGGAAATATTCCCGGAAAGACCCAGGTGCTGTCGATCGCTATCTATGACCACGTCGAAGCGCTCGAGTACACGCGCGCCCATGTGTTGTCGGCAGGACTGCTGATCTTTTCCTTCCTCGTTATGTTCATCGTCCACCTAACCAACCGGCGCCTGCAGGCGCGCGGCCTATGAGCGGTATCGACGCGCACTTCATGCTGCGTCGCGGCGATTTCATGCTCGAGGCAACGTTCCAGACACCGGCGAGCGGTGTTACCGCGCTGTTCGGTCCGTCGGGGTGCGGGAAGTCCACATTG
>JAJYEK010000264.1 GCA_021785795.1 Pseudomonadota bacterium | reverse complement strand
GCCTTCACACGGATCGGCGCATCGGGCGATACGCGGAACACGAATGGCAACAGGCCCTGAAGGCGTCCGTCCGCGCAGGGGCTGACATCCACTGCGTGATAGCCGCAGCCCCGGATGAATGCGCCATCGAGCAGCATTCTGTCGCGCCAAGGCGCCTGATCCGCAGCCGTGTTGTCGATGCACTCCTTGAAACTGCGAAAGATGCAGTAGGAGTGCAGCGCGCGCAGGTCAAGGCCCGACACCCAGGCGTTCTCCAGTAAGTCGCCCGGCAGCTCATAGCCCAGCCGGTCCTGCGCGATGCGCTGCGCACGCGCCACGAAATCCAGTTCATGCTGGAACGCCGACAGGGTTTTCAGCGTATCCACGATTGGCGCGAACCGACCCTGGACCGTTTGTTCATAGGTATACAGGCGCCCGTTCAGCTCCTCATCGACCAGGGCATGGTCGCAGCGCTGCCCCGGTCCCATGACGCACGCCGGATTCTCGAGCACCGATGTCTGGCGGAGCAGACCGGCATACCCTATGGCTGCGAGTCGTTTACGTGTATTCATCCGACATTGCCCTCAGGCTTCATCAGCCGCGTGCGCCACCGGACAGGGTGACCAGCGCTCCGGCACCTGTGTTTCCGGAAGAACCGGTAATACGGCTTGGCGGTACCGGCGTCGGCTCGATCTGGTCCCGGAAGCGCACCGCGTTCATGCCCATCCCGCGTGGCTGGCCACGCTCCGACGGGTTCCGCGCGTGACTGGACGCGCCTTCCGTGCCAGTTACCCGGCTTTTCGCGTTCCACGCGTCACCCGTGATCTCGCGGCCTGCCTGGCTGCCTTCGCCGGTAAGCCGCCGTGCCGCCGACACGGCGGCCTCCTGGTCTGCCACGGTCGCCACTGCATCCTGGTGACGGAATTCCGGAGTACCGGTGATCAACCCTCCGGCCTTGTTCACAGGCCCGGTGATACGCTCGCTGTTGTAGCCCGTTCCCGTCACGCCCCCAGAACCCTTCTGCCACGCAGCACGCGCCGGCGTCATGATGCTGAAATCCTCAGGTGCTGGCGGACGCGGTGGTTCTGCCGGGGCCGCCGCCCTTGATACAAAGCGTCCACTCGTGGCGCACTGCGTCGGACTGTTGTCGACTCCGACGTATGGCGTGCCGCTCACGATTTCGCACGAACCACGTTCGTCGCCCGTCATGACCGAGCCGCCAGCGCCGGGTCGGTCACCGGTGACCGCCGTGGCTGATATCAGCGCCCTGTCCGGAACCCGCGCGTCCTGCGCCTGCTGCGCAGGCGTTTCACAGAAGCGGTTGTATTGGCCACGCCCGATATAAGGCGTCCCGCTGATGGGTGCGCAGCCCCCATGCTCATCGCCGGTCACCTTGGTCGAGCGCCCGACATAGCTGCCCGTCACGGGTTGGCCGCGCCACGTCTGATCGACCGCCACTTTCTCGACCGGCGCGACCGGCGGTGCGGTATCGCATACCCCCGCCTGCTGATCGGGCCCGAGGTAATCGGTCCCCGTCACCGGCTTGCACGCTCCGGCCTCGTCACCGGTGACCTCGCGGCTGCCGACGATCTCGGTCCCGGTCACGGTACGGCCGAGCCACGTGCGCATACTCGCCACCTTGCCTGGCACGGGGGCATCGCACAGCGCCGGGTCCGTGACATAATACTGGGAGCCCGTAATGCTGCGGCAGGACCCTACCTCATCACCCGTCACCTTGGCAGAACGCCCGATACCAGTGCCGGACACCGGCTGGTCCTCGCGCGAGGACATCACACTCACCTTGCGCGGTGTCCGCGGCAATTCAGTGTTGCAGCGCTTTAGTGCTTCCATCGACAGATACTCCGTCCCGGTGACCGCGTGGCACACACCATCCTCGTCACCGGTCATTCTCCGGAATGGGCCAACCGCAGTGCCGGTCACCGGTTTCCCCTGGATCGTATGCGTCACGACCACCTTTTCCACCGGCACGGGGCCGCCCGATGGCGCTGCATATTCGGTACCCGTAATCGCGCGATTCGTGCCCGGCTCATTGCCCGTGATTTTCTCCGAACGGCTTACCGAAGTGCCGGTGATCCCGCGATCGCGGACGTTCTGATTCGTTTTCCGTGCCGCGTCAGACCGACCCGGTGCAGACACGGGCCCGGTCGCGCACAACTGGTCAAACTGTTCCGCTCCCACATATCCGGTACCCGTGATGGCGCGGCACGCTCCGGCCTCGTTGCCCGTCACCTTTTGACTTCCCTCAACCAAGGTCCCGGTCACCGGTAGGCCCGCAAGGGTATGTCCATGCTCCACCTTCGGCGGTGCCGGAATATCCTTGCGCGCACGCATACGGCCCGCCGGCCGCGCATCGGTCTGCTTCGCCACGGTCTGCCCCTGGAGCGACTGCTCCAGTCGGCGCTGCATCGCCACCTGACGCCCGCTGACACCCATGCTGATCGCCACCTCCCGATCCTGAACCGGCATGGTTGCCGCCCTCCGCGTCGCCTGCGCCACGCGCCTGAGCCCCGCCTTGCCTTCCTGGGACAGAACAGTGCGCCGTGCGCGCGCCAGCGCCCGACCGCTTGATAACGCCACGCCCGCCTCAGTCATCCCGGCCTCCGCTCCGGCAGCCGCTGGGGCAAGGGCTGCACTCACCGGAACATCACACGTCTTCTTCGTGCCGTTGCGGCCGCACCCGCAGGATTTCTGCGATTCCGCGACCGCCGGCGCCGGCACGGCCACGCGTGGTCGTTCACGCACTCCGGCAGACGCGTTGACCTGCAGTGCAGCCTTGCCGGCAAGGCTCAGGGCCTGCCGCCGCGCTCGGCTCGCATTGCGTCCCGCGCTCCCCGCAACCCCAGCGGGACCACCCAGGTTCGGACCGGGAGCGCTCGTCGCCGTCCGCACACCGGCCGGCAGGTTCGCGGACCCGGCTTTCAAGATGCCGCTCTTGCCGTGCATTGCCATGGCTCGGCGGCGCTTGAACGCCAGTTCCCGGCCTGAGAGAGTGGCTGTGGCCCTGTTGTCGGTGGCTCGTGTCATCACTTACCTCGATTCATCGGATCCATGGTCGCAGCTGCAGTTAGTGCAGCTATTTACAACGCTGCGCTGGGAACGCAACAAAGACCTGCAGAAATCTGTTGCCGCTCGCCACACCGCGCGGCGTAAGACTTACGCCCAAAGCTTGCTAACGGTGCACGACAAACGCCGTTCCCTGACTTTGTGCATAGTTGTCGTACGCTACAAAGCGCACCATGTGGTCAGGGAATTCGCGGTGGCAGGCCTCGATCTCGGCCAGCACCGCATCCACCGACTGCTCACCGAAAAGTGGCAGCTTCCACATGTACCAGAAATTCACCCGCGCGGTGGTACCTTTTTCCGTGTGCTCCACCGCCGGATTCCAGCCCTGGCCGATCGCATACGCGATCTGGCGCCGCACCTGATCCGCAGTCAGCGGAGGCAGGTAAGAGAACGTCTCGTATTTCTTGCCAGCTTTGTAGGCTTCTACACCCATGTCGTTGTCCTTTCGCAGTATTTAGGGCCTGGCCGGGGCATTGGCAGCAGTGTCGCGCACCGGCCGCGGATTTACTTGTTCGCGATGTCGAGCTTGTCGACGGTATCGAACTCGAACTTGATCTCCTTCCAGGTCTCCATCGCGATTCTGAGTTCGGGTGAATGCTGCGCCGCGGCCGTCAGGATCTGTTTGCCCTCCTTCTCGATCGGCCGACCTTCGTTGCGCGCCACGACACAGGCTTCCAGCGCCACGCGATTGGCCGCGGCACCAGCGGCGTTGCCCCAGGGGTGGCCGAGTGTACCGCCACCAAACTGCAGCACCGAGTCATCACCGAAGATCGTGACCAGTGCCGGCATGTGCCATACGTGGATACCTCCGGACGCGACGGCGAAGACACCCGGCATGG
>JAJYEK010000263.1 GCA_021785795.1 Pseudomonadota bacterium | reverse complement strand
GCCAACAGCCCAACCCCATGTCTCGTATGGATTAATTCTAACGTGCCCGAGGTTGATATGCCGCATTCAAATGTGCAATTTCCGGGCGTTCCGCCTATAATTCGTGCTCGATTCTTGGGGCTTGCCGTTACGCCGGCGGGCGTTGATTTTCTCAGACATTGTTGATAAGGAAACAGAAATGACTGATCGCAAGGTGTACAAGACATTTACAGGTTTGGTCGCAGCGCTGGTCGCAGTGACGGTGGTTATCTTTGTGGTTGCCCAGATGACGACCAGCGGACTGAGGCTTAATGCAGGCAAGACGGCGCTGGCTCAGAATCAGGCGGCCATCGCCGCGCGAATCAAGCCGGTTGGCGAAGTAACCGTCAGCAGCGCGCCGGTCGTAAACAGCCTTATTCCTGCCGCGAGTGCGGCGGTAAAAGACCCGGGCAAAGCGACTTTCCAGTCGACCTGTGTCGCCTGTCATGGGGCCGGCGTCGCTGGCGCACCGAAGTTCGGCGACAAGGCGGCATGGGCGCCTCACATCGCCAAGGGTCTGCCCACCCTGTATAAGCACGCGCTTCATGGTTTCTCGGGCAAAGCCGGCTACATGCCTGCGAAGGGCGGCAATCCCGGTCTGTCAGATGCTGATGTCGAAGCGGCTGTTCGATACATGGTCGTCCACGGCAAATAAAGAAGTTTCCCGGCGATGACGCAAAAAGCGGCCTTCCGGCCGCTTTTTGTTTTTTGCGTGCGCCCGCGAGTCTGAGAGAAGCCGGAACAAAGCGCCGGCCAGACAAACAGGAAGCGGATATGGGGCGACGTGTCTGGGTGAGGCGGCACAATTCTTCGAAGCCCGGTACGTGCACGGAAAGGCACGGCCATGATCCGACAGGCATAAGCGTGACAGTGGGTACGCAATACCCGGAGAGGCCTCAACGCGTGCTGCGAGGCTGCCGGCGTCGAGAGACGACGGGATGCGCGCCCAGGAGTCAGCAGAGGCCATAGGTAGGTGCCAGGACGGGCTGAAGGGCCGAACGAGTAGGACCGAGAGCAGAACGGATCTTGATGCTGACCGACGAGCTGGAGGCCGGGGTACGACGTCGCCTGCGGGCCATCGCTTGGCGGCCGTGGGCGTCCGCGAACGCGCGAATCGCGTCTGCGCGCGCTGGAACCTCGACGTCCTCCCTGCCTGGAAATCGAGTGCCAACGGGTGCAGCCCATGGGGGAACGCGGGGGCCAGTCACCCCATGCGATGTCACCAAAACTCTTTGCCAACATGGGGACGGATCTCACTGATGTCCGTCCATCAGCGACTCTGGCGTTCTACTTGAACCGCCGGATGCGGAACTGCACGTCCGGTGGCGTGAGTAGGCCGGGAGTAACTCCCCGGTTTACTCAATCGCCCCACTTGATGTTGTGTCGAATTGCGAGAAGGCAGGCGCCCAACGCGATGCCGGTCTCGACCCCAATGCGCTCCGCGGTCACCATCGCAAACCTGCGGCAGGCAGAAACAGAAATTCCTCTACCTCAGCGCGGAACGCCGAGTAGTTCCGCTGGCGCACGGTCGCCTAAAACGCCGCTGCAGATCAGGGCGTGGACGATTTCCGTTCGAGTTCGGCAATCCGCTTCTCGAGCTCGGTCAATTTGGCGCGCGTGCGTCCGAGGACTGCCGCCTGAACATCCATTTCGTCCCGGGTTACCAGGTCCAGGCGCTCAAACACGCTACTCAGTACCGCGCGCAGGTTGCGTTCGCCGTCGGCGACGAAGTCCTGTGGTAAAGCCCCGCGCAATGCGGATAGGATCTGATCGATGGGGTTAGCATTTGGCATGGCGTTATCACCTGACAGCGGTCTCGGTTCATTACCCTTCATTCACGGAATTCCCTGCGATCTTACCAGATGCGCCCGCTGCGTGCCGCCGCCTGGCCCCGATTCCCGCGTGAGAGGAAGTTCTCCTCCCAGATCCCCAAATTTCCCGCTGAGCGGCATTCATTTTGTAACGCCGATAACTTAGAATCGCGCCACGCGTCCCGGCTAGAAGAAGCTGGGTGTTGACCACCCGGAAACCCACCGTTCGGGGACGAGAGGAGATTCATGCAGAAGATGCGTATCACGGTTCTGGCAGCCGGTCTGATCGCTTGCGGCACGGTTTGGGCGCAGGGCTTCGAGCCGCCAACCTACAATGTCGGCGTCGTGAGCAACTATATGTTTCGCGGCATATCCCAAAGCAACAATCAGCCGGCACTCCAGGGCGGGGTCGAGATCAAACATCCTGGTGGCTTCTACGCCGGGCTCTGGGGCACAACCCAAAACATTCCAAGCAGCGGTGCGAATCTGCGCGGAGACGCCTACGCAGGTGTCATTTACAAGGGAAGTTCCGGCCTGGGTTTCGATGTCGGTGCGCATGCCTATTCCAATGCCTTCGTATTCCCGGGACAGACCCGCAGCTCCTTCTGGGAGGCGTATGGCAGGCTGTTCTTCGGTCCGGCATCCGTGAAGTGGTCGCATGACTTTCAGCATCACGACGACTATATCGAGGGGGCGCTCGATTACGACATAGGCAGTGGAGTCAGGCTTGATCTCCATGCCGGTCACTATCTTCTGAGCAATCCCAGCATGGGTGGCGACTATTCTGACGGGAGCATCGGCCTCAGTCGGATGTTTGGCGATCTGGACGCAGCGATTGCGGTTACCGATACGACTCAGGAGCCGAACAGCAAACTCAATGACACGACCCTTGTTATTTCGGGGGTCTACCGCTTCTAGTCTGTCACCCGTTCCCTGCGTGCCCCGGCGGGCGCCGGACTGGTGCCAGGAAATCCGTGAATGCTTGCACCCCGATGGCGCATCGTGGGCGCCTTGTGGGTCATCGTCCAGCAGTCGGGATGGCGGATAGAGGCGTCCACACGATGCCACCGCAGCCTGCCCTGACCATAAATCTCTGATGCATAAGGTGATATTGCCGCTTCACGGTCCCTGAGACCAGCGGAGCAAAAGTGGCATGGCGTTTGCGTCGGGATTCCTGAAAGGATCGCGGTTTGGCGACCGCAGATCCGCCCGCAAATCACGGCGCGCCGAGAAGGGAAGCCTTGCTGCGACGACTTACGTGCAATGAAAACAGTGCCCTGCCCCGCGTCACGAAGTGCATTTGGGCTGCGTTGATCCGGGCATGTCCCGTTGCCGGGGCCGGTCCATATCACATTGGCCCCGGCACCTCAGCGGACAGTTCTCTCGCCGAGGCCGTCCCTTGAACCGCATCACCATTGCGGGATCCGGTCCCGAAAATCTCATCGGGCTTTGGCGTCGGCGGTTGCTCGAGACTGAAACCGTGCGCGACACCGGCTCCGAAGTCTGGTGGCTGCAAACCGAAGAGCTGTATGCCGCTCTGCACCTGCCAACCGCAGCGCCCGGCCGGCGAGCATGCCGCCAAGGAAACGCGGGGGCGCTAAAAGTACGTGACGATCTACTTGTCTGGCAAGGTTGGTTGGGCAACCCGAAGGACGCCGACATCGTCGATATCCGGCGCATGCATTTCGATGGACAAAATCTTGTCGGGCAGGGGGTACGGGCCCCGCTCCGCGAAATCTGGGAGCGTGTGGCTCCGCCCAGTGATGACCGCCTCGCGCTTGCTTTGCGGGACGAATGTACCGCAGCCGGCGATCGGCGTGTGCGCCGCGGCGTGTTCGTCGTGCTCGGCGATTACTTCATGTTTGCGCTTGATCGCAGCCTTTGCCTGGCGAGCAGGGCGCGGATGGGATCCACCCGCCCGTGCACATTCGCTGTGTTTCGGCTCGAACACGAAATCAGTTTCGGTGTCCGGCGCGGCCAAGTGTCCTGGGAGATTCAACGTTCTACCCTGCCCTACCGCGAGGGCCAGTCCTTGATTGCGGTTCATGGCCTGCCCGAGCCAGTAACCCGCTGCGAA
>JAJYEK010000262.1 GCA_021785795.1 Pseudomonadota bacterium | reverse complement strand
ATTCTGAGGGGCTCCTATGGCTTACGGCGAATGGTGGGCCGACCGGCGGCGGGTTCTGCGGGTTTCACCGGGCTTTCCGTTGTCGGCGGCTTGACTGCACCTTTGCCGTCGAGATGACTCGCCGTGGCTGTGTGGCCATGCTCCAGTTCATCCTTGTGTTTTTTGCCGGTGAACATTTCCTTGAGCTTCTTCAGAAGGTGGCCAATCATGGCCACCAGGCCCGGCTGCCCTTTGGCGGTATTACTGTTCTGCTCCCCGATGTCAGCCTGATTCGGCCAGTGCGCGGCCTGCTTCTGGATACCCTCCAGTCCATGTTGCAGGCTGGTCTCCGCCGTTCCCGAGTGTTTGGGGGACAACCCCTGCGCCATGTCCATGGCGTTCTCGACCTTGGGCTGAATCGCCATGGCGCGATCATGCAGCTTCACGAAAGCGTCCTTGAGCTTGGGGTTCTGATCCAGCGCCTGGTGCAGGGCGGCGGCCTGCGGCATTCCGTACTTCTCGGCATTCTGAGAAGCCTTCATGATCTCAGGGTGCCTATTGAATGCCTCCATGTCGCGGGACAGCTTGCCCATATCTCCGCGCACGAAGGTGATGTGCGCCATGATGTGCGCGTCATTCATGTGGGCTTCCTTCGCCAAGGGTTCCATATCCGCCAGCGTGGTAGGCCGGGTGCGTGATGCATCTGAGGTTTCGGTGTTCATGCTCATAGGCTCCTCTCACCGTTCCCGTCCGCAGGACCGTTCCCGTGCCGGGCGCGAGCATCCGCGTTCAGTGCGGCTATGAATCGGTCCTGAATCGAAACCAACCGTGCTTTCAGCACGGCGATTTCATCAGAGATCATCCGCTCCCCTTCGCGGGGTGCAACCCCGGATTCCACATTCTCGAAACCTTCCATAATCACGTTTACCATTTTCTGCTCCTGTACATCGCTCGCCTGTCTTATTTTGTGGTGCCGATATCCTGTTTAACGGTCGCTACGGTTCTCGCTTAGAGGAAACCATCCGTCACTATTTTCCGGTAAAAGCTGGCCGTATCTGGGCGTCCAGAAACGGCTATAAAACGAATGAAGACCGTTGTAAGCGTAATAAGCTTCACTGGCACGCGCGGCTACTGCGGCGCGACAACGCTCCTGCATCTTGGCGTCCGTACCGTCCTTGTCGTAGGTAACAACCATTTCGTCATAATCGAACGTGCTGTACGCAGCCATGAGTAGTAAATCCGCATACACATCCGGAATGGACCGGTTGGACGGCGCCCCGGACTTCATACTGAATGCCGTAGTAAATTCGAGCGATGGGGCGAGAATGGCCATAAACAGGGAATGATTATTGGTCAAC
Source organism: Pseudomonadota bacterium (assembly GCA_021785795.1). The sequence goes on along the minus strand of JAJYEK010000262.1, from coordinate 2,586 downwards.
CTCCGATAATAGACGGCGTTTGTTTTACCCATGGGGTCGTCATTCACCAAAGCCGCGAGCCGTTCTTTGTCGCGCATATGACGTTCCGGGGATGCTCTTACGGTGTCTGGAGAAACCAATTTCACCAGCGGGGATAACTTGCTCATGTACTCCGTGTCGAAATCATGGATATCCCATCTGTGTATAGCTATGCCAAGATCGCTGGCGGCCTCTTCCAGTTCGTTAGATGCCAGCCACAGTACCGCATCGGGAAGATAGGCCACCACCCCGTTGAAGTATCGCCCGTGATAATTGTCGGCAACCCGATTTGAGAGCGCGGATATGACCTCCATATACCTGGTGCGCATTTTCTGTTCATGCAGGTCTATGTGCGCCACAAACTCCGGATGCGTCAGCAACTCGCTGTAGACTTCCGCACTGATATAGTGCCTGAACGTCACATAGACGATGTGCCTGAAAACATCGTCCAGGCCCTCCAAATGGGTGTATTCGGAAACGAATGCGGCGCTGTCATATTTTTGCTGGTCAATGTCCGGCCCTCTGCTGAGTGCGGTCATGTGTTCGGTCCCTTTTTAAGTGGGTGCGAATGATGAATACCCGGCGCTGGAGGGCCGGACTTCTCGTTTTCCATCCGTGCCTGCGTGCTGGCGATCAGGTGCGCGTCAACGCCCGAAAGCTGCTGCGCGACGACGCCTTGTAACAGCTTGGGCGAGAGGTAATCTGGAACATCTCCAAGATTATTATGGACGGTGGTCAGACGATCATGCAATGCGCGCAACTCCCGCACTTGCGCATCCGGCGACGGCATCTCGCCGATGAGGTTTTTGGCGCGCTCGATGTGCTCCGAGGTCACCCCGATCCGGTCGTGCAATGCGTCAAGGAGTCGCTGTTGCCGGTGATCGAGATCCGACGGTTCTGGGCGTCTGGCCGGGGCCATCTTGCTGACGGTGATATGTCCCTCCAGGCGCGTAATAGCCTTGTGCGTCTCCAGCAAACCATCCCTGATGCGCAAGGCGGGCGACTCGGCATTCACCGTGGAAGCAGGCGCGTCCGCGACGTTCGGCCTTTGGGCCAAATCCCGCGTGAATACTTCCTGAAATAGGCTGTCGTAATCCTGCGCGGTGGTAACGGAGCCGCCAGGTCGCGCCGTTCGAGAAGGACTCAGCCAACCGTCCGTTCCGAATCCTGGGGTATTCGCGGCCATGTCTGTGAGTCGTTCGGTCATCGGCATGGTGATTTCCTCACCCGTTTTCAGGTCCATGATCCGCGCCGCCGTCCGAAGTGATTCACCGGGAATCGGCTCCCAGAGCTTGAACGCATACTGGTCCGTCTTGCCGCTCCGGGCACCGGAGTACGCCTCTTTTAACCGGCTTTCGATTTCCTGCTGTTCCATTTTGATGGCTCCTTTCAAGTGCGTGTTCATGGACTTCGGCAGGATGGTAGCCGACGCGGATGTGGGTACGGAGTCGGCAGGATTGTCCGGTGCCGACAGAATGAATTTCGTCGAGCAGTTCTCCTCCAGGAACTTCCGGTCGTAGTCGGCCAGTCTGGTAGCCGACGCGGGTGCGGGTACGGAAGCCAGGTGTCTGGTGACGGCATCGTGAATATATTGTGCGCCGCGTTCCGCAAGACTATTTAAGGCGGAAATCTCGTGCGCATCGGCCAGGCGGGGGTCGCTTTCACGTAGCTCGTCGGCCTGTTCCTGGGCATGGCACAACAGTTGATACGGGTTGACGCGGGTATTTGCGTAGCGATGCGACAGGCTCAACACCGTCAGGTCGGCGATGATCTCCTCCTGCCGTGAAATGTCTCCGGTGAGACCGTAGTGGACCCGTTGGGCACGGTCATCGCGGTTTTCCTCGCCGGCGGCGTGCGCCACCTCGTGTAGCAAGGCGGCGTTGTAGTCGCCGGTGGAAAAGAATCGCGCCGCCGGCGGCATGTGCAGGCTGCCGTCCAGCAGGTGAGGAACGATGCAAAGCGGGTTCTCGGCCTGGATATTCAAACCGTCCGCATGCATCCCTCTGGTGATGGCCATCACGGAATCATTGCCCGTCACGCAATCCGGCATGACGTGAACATATTGAGCAGAGGTATATGCCGCCAGCGATCCCATGAGGGGCAGGGCCGGCGGTACGGCATAGACATCCGGTGGGCGATTGCCGGATGCGGGCGCTTCAAGCGACTTCAGAAACCTCTCCGTGGAAAGGACCGGACCATCGCCGCCCCTTACTTCGTTATTCATGCGCGCCAATTCAAACGGATCATGCAGAAAGCTTTGCGCCGCCGGATACATCACCGATTGCCTACGGGTGATAACGGCGTTCCATGCCTGCCTGGCACTTTCGGGAAGCCTTTGAGCCAGTGCCGAGGCGGAAACCAGCGTGGTGAGATCGTCCCGGCCCTCTGCCGTTCTGTGCATGAGGTAAGGATGCGTTTCGGAAAGCGGTACCCCTGATTTGCTGATATTACGCAAATAATCGTCGCCATATATCGCGCCTTTCATTTCAGGTGACTCGATGGTGAGCGCCGCTCGCACCAAAGTGGCCGCCGCATTCAATGTGACATCATGCGGTGACGCTTCGAGTT
>JAJYEK010000261.1 GCA_021785795.1 Pseudomonadota bacterium | reverse complement strand
GGTGTTCGGAGGCCCGCGCCTGCAACATCTGCTCAAGGGCCGCCGCGCTCATCGTCATACCGGCGACGTGAATGACTCCGGTACGGGCAAGACTGATCAGCACCTTGGGTTTTGGCAGGACCTTGGCGGTGGTTGACTGCGGCAGGGCCAGCTTGATCCCCTGATCGGGAATCATGCGCAGCGTCAGGATCATGAAAAACACCAACAGAAAGAACATCACATCGATCATGGGAATGAGCTCGATGCGACTTTTCCTGGCTTCGAAATAGCGGATCCTCATCGGAGGCGTCACTCAGCGGCCAGCGGCGCATGCAACGACGCGTGGCCACTGGTAGTCACCGGCGCGCTTTCCGGCACCACCGGGGCGCCATCCAGACGATTCTGCAGCATGGTCTGCACAAGATCGAGCTGGTGGAGGATAACGCGAATCTTATTGTTCAGCGCATTGAAGGCCAGCAGCCCGATCATCGCGATAAAGAGGCCCGAAGCGGTTGCCACCAGTGCATCGGCGATGCCGCCGGTCACGGCAGTAGGAGCATTGCCGGGAGCCGACAGGATGGAAAACGCATGAAACATTCCGACAATGGTGCCGAAAAGGCCCAGTAGCGGCGCCAGCGTCACGATCGTATCGAGCACCCACAGTCGCTTGTCCAGAGCTGGCGCCTGCCGCAGCGTCGCCTCGTCAAGCCGGGTTGCCAATTGCGCGCTGCTCAGAAGACCAAAATGACGGACAGCCACATCAAGGAGCTGCCCTTCCGGCAGATCGGCCGCCTCGCCGGCAAGCGTCGCCAGCTGGGCCCGCGTGATTTCCCCCTGGTTGCCGAGGGCTGCGACCACGGAGTCTCCTCCGATCAGGGTCCGGCGCAGATACCAGAAACGATCGATGATGACGGCGAGCGCAATCGTCAGGATCCCGACCATAAGATACAAGACGCCGTCTGAGTAGTTGGCGAGATGGATAAGATAGGAAAATGTCATGGCTAACGACCTCTCGCAGAGAATCAGGACGGACGAAGCATAGAGGCCGCGTATTAAGGGGCAATGACGCACTCATGACGCCCATGTGACAACCAGCACAGCCCTGGCAACGGCGCCTGGCGCCCCGCCACAGCGCCACCTCCGGTGTAAACACCGCCTTCTTTACGGCGTCGCGTCGGGATCCGGACCGGCCAAAAAAGCCGATGGTGCTGGCCAGACTGGGCGCGCGACCTTTCACAGCCATGCCGCCCGTCCGCTGCCCTGTCAGATCACCCCGCGCACCGGCGTGCGTTATCCCCATCGTCATAGACCGAGGGGTCTTACAATTTGTTGCCAGTCAAAGGAGCCAAGCAGGTCATAGGCGTCCCGATCACGATGATTGAGCGGCCGCAGTCCGAATCGGGTTTCGATAAGCTTCAGGATACTGCCGGTGTGAGCAATGTGATTATCGATGAAACCCCGGCGCGCGTAGGGGCTGACAAGCAAAGCCGGTGTGCGCGTGCCAAGACCGTATGCGTCGAGCTGCAAGGGGGGAACAGAGTCCCAGAAACCCCCGCCTTCGTCATAGGTAATGAATACGGCGGTTTTCGCCCAGGCCGGCCCGTCGGCCACCGCGCGGACCAGTTTTTCAACCCAGTCCATGCCAGATACCGGAGCGCAATCTGCAGGGTGCTCGGTGTGCGCTGCGGTCGCCTTTAAAAATGCCACACCGGGCAGGCGACCCGCCGCCGCGTCCGCGAGGAAGTCCTCGCTACTGCGCATATGACCCTTGCGCACATAGTCTGGCCAACGCAGAAAGTACTGAAAAGGGTTGTGGTGAGCCTCGTACAGTCGGCCCGTATCAATCACGGCTGAACCGTCACCCGGCCCAAAGGCAGTCTTCAGCGCCCACGGCTGCACGAGATTCCAGTTTTCGTTGTACCAAGCCCACGACACATGGGCATCGTTCAGGCGATCGCCAATGGTGGGGAATGTCTGATATCGGGGCGGCGGCGAAAGCTTCAGGGCGCGCAACTGGCCGGCACTGGTGGGACCCTGCGTGGGCGGCAGATCATTGATCAACACACCCTTGCGGTCATACGGCAGATCAAAGAATGCGTGCTCCAGGGCCCCTGCACGCGGATCATAGGGACTGCGCGCATCCACGGGTGCCCGGGGATTGATGCAGGACCGCGCTGCCGCCAGATAGAGGGCGTTTCCGGTGGAGCCGCCCGTCATGGCCTGGAAAAACCGGTCATAGAGCGTGTAATGGTCGGCAAGCCTGTGGTAGAAGGGGAGGTCTGCGCGCTCATAGTAGCCAAGCACGGGCCCGCCGGGATGGGCCAGATCAAAGTCCAGACGTCGGGCCTGATACGTTTCGAGCTCCACCCTGGACAGGTGGCGATGATCACCCATTGCGAGCGCCACAAAGCGGTCCATTTTTCCTCCGTTGATCTCTCCTGCCATCCGGAAGAAACGATGCTTCGGGTCCCAGCGCGCGTTATCATCGGCCGGGATATAAGGGGCTAGATGGAAAGGGGCATTGGCAAGCTCGGCCGTCTGGAAACCGGGAATGTGGCGCGGCGTGGGCAAAATCGTATAGGGAATGCCCGCCGGGTTCTTTTGCAGGCCCGCAAAGCGCGGATCGATATCACCGTTGGCATCCAGCAGATTCAGGGGCGTTTCGCCACTTGGCTGTCTGTATGTTCCGAAATAATGGTCGAAGCTGCGATTTTCCTGAAAAATTATTACGATGTGATCTATCTTGCCGCGCAATTCGGTGACCGGATGAAGACTGGCCGCGCGTGCAACGCCGCCCAGATAAGGCGCACTCACCACGGACGCCGTTGCCATCCCGATGGTTTTGAGAAACTGGCGCCTCGACGTTGACTGAAATCTCACGGTGACCTCCCGGTTGGGGGGGCGACCGGCAACCCGGCCTCCCCTCTTGACGGCATGGTCGGCATCACGCGCGCGGGCGGTTGCGCCCTGTTAGCGGGATCTGTCCGCACGGATGGAGTCTGACGCGCTTTTAAAACTGCATGTCCGCAGACAGGTAGTAGGTACGCGGCGCCCCGGGATAACCCAATGTCGCACCGGCACTGTTGCCGCCAAGGTAACCGCCGGAGCTGACGTACTCGTATTCGTTGTACTGATCACCCAGGATATTCAGAATGGACAGCGTAATCTTCACCGAAGCGCCCCGGCCATCGAGGTTCCCCATTGGCATCTTCACGCCAAGCGACGCATTGACGAGATTATAACCGGCAAGCTTCTGCGCAGACGGCGTCCCAATGTCGTTGTTGAACATATGTTGCGCCCCCGTGAACGTATCCCAGAGCCTGGGCTCGTAGACCCGTCCGCTGCGGTAATAGCGGTAATAGAGGCCTGCGCTGAGTGTTTCCTGTGGCACATAGGGCACGGGCAATCCGGCGTACGACACCCCGCCTGTCGCGTAGTTCATATAGTGAGCGCGTTCGTAGCCGGCGTTGCCGAACACATGGAGCGCGCCAACCGGGTTGTCTTCCGAATAGACATTCACACCCTGGTAGAGACTGTTGCCGGTGGCCTCGATGGTTGACCCATTAGCGGTCGTCACGCCGATGAACTGGTTATTTAACGTCATCCGATAGTAATTGACGTTCAACACAAAGTGGCGCAGCGCGGCGTCGTTCTCAACAAGGACGTGGATGCCGGCTGTGTAGTCGCGACCCTCTGTCGGCACAAGCACGGACGATGGCAACTGTTGGTACGGTCCGCCTCCTCCGCCGACTTCCGGGTTTTGATAGGCCTGCGCGGCCTGCGCGTAAAGCGCGACATTATGCGTCACCCGATAGCGAACAGCGAAAGAGGGCTCCCATTTACCGAATGTCGTGGAGCTACCTGGCTGCGTCTCCGGATCGTTGGCCATATTGGCCTGCGGAAAGTCCGTTGTTGCATGATTTGCGTAGGTTGTCCCGAAATACACGAA
>JAJYEK010000260.1 GCA_021785795.1 Pseudomonadota bacterium | reverse complement strand
GCCTCTGCTGGCGCGATAAATTCGGCTGCACTGGCGATCTATGCACGCAACTTTCAGCAGGCGGCACGCCGCCTTGAAAAAGTCTGGAGCAGCTTTCACGTCAATCAGGTGTTCCGGGCCGATGCGCGCGGACTGTTTGTAAACTGGGCTCGCTGGCTGGCCGCGCTGTTTCTCGTCGGCATGGGCAGGGGCAATCCGGTCGCGTTGCTGGACCGGGCCCCTTTGTGCCGCCTGCTGCAGCGCTATCTTCCCTGTGATCGCATCCAGCAGTCGATCGATGCCGGCTATCTGCACGCACTCTGCATCGCGGCATCCGGCTATACCTCCGGCCAGGCGGTCAGCTTCTTCCAGGCAGCGTCAACGCAGATGTCCTGGAAACGTGCGACGCGGGTCGGGGTAGCGACGAAGATAACAATCGAACATCTAATGGCGTCATCGGCAATCCCGTTTGTGTTCGAGGCAGTCAGGCTCCAGCGTGAATACTTCGGTGACGGGTCGATGCGCCAGATGGCACCCATGAGCCCGGCGATACATCTGGGCGCCGACCGCATCCTGGTGATCGGTGTTCGTCCAGAAAACAACGGCCAGCCGCCGCGAGCGGCGAGCCCCCAGGATTATCCGTCGCTGGCGCAGATCGGCGGTCATGTCCTCACCAGCATCTTCCTCGACGCTCTCGAGGCAGATCTCGAACGCCTGCGGCGCATCAACGAAACCCTGCGTCTGATTCCAGCGGAGCACCTTACCAAACAGGATCGCACCGCACACTTGCGTACCATCGGCGCGATGCTTATTTCACCCAGCCGTGATCCACGCGAAATCGCCGAGCACCATAAGCACAATTTCCCCAAGCCAGTGCAATTCATGCTGCGCGGTCTTGGCGCATTTGAACGGGGCAGCGGAGATCTGATCAGTTATCTGCTGTTTGAGAAGCCGTACTGCCAGGAGCTGATCGCGCTAGGTTACGCTGACACGCTGCAACGGCGTGAGGAGTTGCTGGCATTTCTCGGTCAGGAGTCAGCGCGGGACCTGCCGGGACTGGACCTCAGGTCCGGCTCGATTTCCTGATGGCGATGGTTGCGCGAACGCTCGTTATCGTCGGCGTCGTCCTGGTGGTCGCCGGCCTGGCATGGCCCTGGCTATCCCGTATCGGACTAGGTCGTTTGCCCGGGGACATCATCATCAGGCGCGGCAACTTCCGCCTCTATTTTCCGATCACGACGTCGATCGTCGTGAGCCTGGTACTCAGTATCCTTTTCTGGCTGTTCCACAAATAGCCGCCGAGCAGCGCCGATCAGAGTCCACGGGTGGTATTGCGCCGGTGCCATGCACTGTCAGGCGCGTGACATTGGCCTGCGATGTGGACATCCGTGTGGCGGACCTATACCTGTTTTAAGTGATGGTGCTTACACCCCCCGATGCAGCTGTGCTAAAATTTGCGGTCTGTTGACGGGGACCCATGCAGGCACCGGTCTGTCCGATCCGGGAACAAGCCCGAAACTGGCAGGCGCCAAGGCTGGGTTGGAGACCAAGGCCGTGAATAACACGGCCAGTCGTTGCGGCGCAATGCGGGTGCGACTGCCGGCTCTGTTGTGTTGCTGACGGCATGTGCTCGCGCCGATGGCGCGGATTGTTCTACGGTGACTTCTGCTCGTATCAATATATCGGTGTCATTGCTCTCACTGGCAGTACGTGCCATTTCATATTCAGACGCACTGCGGCTGAGGGCGCGGTATTCCGAGCTTCGGGGCAGGCCCCATGCCAGGTGACCGTTTTTCAGGCCGCGATCGCCGTCGCTTCCCGCTACGCCGGTGGCCAAGGAGCAACGACCGGCCGTCGTGCCTGTGCCTGAATTCATTCCGGATTTCGTGGACCTGCGTGCCCCAGTCTCAATGTAATGTTCTGCCGGACTCGAGCAGATCCAGGCAAATGGCCCCGCGTCGCAACTCCGCTGCCCGTCGTGCCCATACCCCAGGTTGTTTTGCACCGGAAAGCGCGCTGCCCATGAATCGAAGTACCAGAAGGTGTTTCGATGCGAGCCGAGATGGGCTGTGCCGGTGTCCGTACGGTGTTTCGGGACTGATCATTTTTTTGTGCCAGCTGCCCAGCGTGCAGGGCCCAGGGGTGGCCGTCCCCCGTCTGTCCTGCCAGGCGGCGCAAACTGACCAAGGAGATCGACGCACGTGTTAACCGCAGTTCAAAGCCGCCTGCTGGCATTCTGGCGAAATCTGGATCCTATGGTGCCGATGATGATGGTCGCGGCGCTGGTGGGGGTGATCGGTTCGATCGCGGTCGAGGGTTTCCGCCAGGCGATGTATGCCATCATCCATCTGTACAGCGTCCATGAACATCTGGTCGCCGCGGCGCAGGGGCTGCCGCTGTGGCTGCGGGTGCTGATTCCGCTCGGGGGCGCCACTGCCGGCGGGCTGATCATGTGGGGCGGGCATCGCTGGATCAAGCAGCCGCGTGGACCGGAATACATGGAAGCGGTGCGCGTTGGCGATGGTGTTCTGCCATTCGCGCCGAACATTACACGCACGCTGTCTTCGCTTGCCGGCGTAAGCGGCGGCATCACGATAGGACGCGAAGGCACGATGATCCAGTTCGCCGCGCTGATTTCGTCGATCTTCGGACGTTTCACGCGCCGCGATCCCGAGCATCGCCGGCTGATCGTCGCCTGCGGCGCCGCCGCCGGCTTTGCCGGGGCATATCACGCACCCATCGCGGGGACGATGTTTGTATCGGAAATCATCCTCGGTGGTCTGGCCCTGCGCGAGATCACCGCAATTCTGGTGGCCGCGGTAATGGGCGAGTTGACTACCCAGGCGCTGTTTGCCACCGGCCCGCTGTATCTGGCCCATGCCATTCCCGCTGTCGGGTTTCCCGACCTCATCGATGCCACGCTCCTCGGGCTTCTTTGCGGCCTGCTGGGCCCGGCGTTTCTATGGCTGCTCGACAACGCACGCCGCCGCTATCAGTCGAAGATCAAGTTCATACCGATGCGAATGGCGCTGGCCGGACTGGTTATCGGACTCCTCTCGATGTTGCGCCCGGAAGTGTGGGGCAACGGATACAGCGTGGTCCAGTCATTCCTGGTTCATCACTGGGCACTGTCGACGATAGCGGCAGTGTTTGTGTTGCGCCTCCTGGCCGTCACGGCGGCGAGTGCTGCCGGTATTCCGGGTGGTGTGCTTACACCCACCCTGTCGCTGGGCGGAGCTCTGGGACTGCTCGTTTATCATACGCTTCTGACTTCTACGGCTACCCATTCGCAAGCGCTGTGGGTGCTGGTCGGTATGGGTAGCCTGCTTGCGGCCACTACACATGCGCCGGCGATGTCGGCCATCATGGTGTTCGAGACCACGCGCAGCTACAACGTGGTGCTCGCGGCCATGCCCGCCTGCGTGGTGGCGTCAGTTATCGGCAGCCTGCTGCGCGGCCGTTCGGTATATACCGAGGCGCTCGGGTTGGAGGAAGGTGCCCCCAAGCCATCGCTGCTCGATGCGATCACTGGACGCCGCCCGCGTGCGCACGCTGAAAACGGCCCGACGGTAGCCGCCGAAGCGTCGGTCGCTGAGCCAGTGCCGCCGGCCGCGCCAAACCTGGAACGAGTCATCTCTGATCTCGAGACGGCAGAAGAGGCGGCGCAGCGTCGTCGCGCGGCGGGGGAATCCAACGATTCCTGAGACCTGACGGGCCAGGATGCGGTGCTAGATATGCGCTGCATGAGCAGGTGCCGAAGGGTTTGCCGGACGTCGTCTTGCCCAGCCCTTGCGATGGGGCGGCTCACGTTTCCCCGGCTGCCATGACTGTCGGACGCCAACGGCAGCTTCACGTCGCCGCAGTGCCGATGCCGTGCAGCGCGTTCCCGGGGACAAGGCCGGGTCAGATTGGCATTGCTTTGCTGCGCTTGCTTCGCAGCCACTTGAGCAGGGGGTCCCACTGCTCAAGATCGGTTGCTACGG
>JAJYEK010000259.1 GCA_021785795.1 Pseudomonadota bacterium | reverse complement strand
TCAAAGGCACCGCAGCAGCGCTTGTATTTCCTGCCTGACCCGCAGGAACAGGGATCATTTCTTCCAGGACTCATCGTCAAACTGACCCTGTGCTGGACCAAGAGATCGGTTATTCAGTGAACTCACGACACACCTGTTGTTAACTCCAAGCTTGCAGGGTCTCTCGGGACGGTATCGCAAAAGCATGCGGTCGTTCCAGCCTCTCCGCCCCCACGGACTGCGGTTTCCAGAGAGGACGGTGCTTAAACAGTTTTGCATAGCCTCAGCCCCCGGGGCCAGTGCTAGGGCCAAGCGCCGCGAGCTGGGCTGGGCGCTCAGCCCTCTCTCCGGCACTGCCTGCCCATAGGACAGGAACATAGCGGAGAGAAAGCTTCACGGTGTTTTGCGTCCTGGCCGGGCAGCAGGCCGGCTCCCTATCCTTGCATCCGACATTCTGGATCCAGTCTATATGGAGACAGTTCCGGAACTCAGCTCCGCGGTTAAAGTTGACGAGGCGTCGACAAAACGGCTGACAGCGCGTCCGGCTACCGGCATCGAATCGAGTGGAATATGAATCTTGACAATTCTGTGACCACTGCTCACCATGATGACGCGGTTCATGGTGGGGGACAAGGATCGGACGGCGAGCAGGGACGACACTGAGAACACAACCGGATTCAAGATCCGGCGGCAAGCGCCCGAACAAAGCTGTTCATTACATCAATCCGTTGGGCGGAAAATCTGTAATGATCTGCTCGGGCAAAGCGCCGATAAAAACAACCGGTCGATTACCTAAAAAATTAGAAAGCATCCGGTCTGATTGCAAGGCTCCACCACGAACAGCCAATAACGCAAAGACGACGCGACGCTTCGGGGCTCCCGTGTTCGTTCCCCGACCTCGCGGAGATATAACCGGTTTATAAGAGAGCAGGTGCAACAGCGGACAAGGACGATCCGGAAGCCATCCTGACGCGCCAATAACTGGTCCGTCCAGGACCAGGCAAAGAAGAACCATAAACATACACAACAAGACCACGCGGTACCGACAACAACAAACAGGTACCACATCGAAGAGGAGCGAGGAGATGAAGCAATTCACAAAAAGGACGCTGGCGCTCGCCGTCGGCCTGACCTTGCCGGCGGCGGCATTCGCGACAAACGGCATGTTCATGATCGGCTTCGGAGCCAACGAGATCGGCATGGGCGGCGCTGGTGTCGCCTTTGCGCAGGACGCCATATCGAGCGCGACCAACCCGGCCACACTCAAGACAGTCGGCAACCAGTTCAACCTGGACGTTGGGTTTTTCTCTCCCAGGGCGCAGGCGAGCCTGGGTCCAATTACTCAGAAAAGCGACGTTGGTCTGGGCGGCGATGAAAGCAAACCCTGGTTCAACGACTTCTATGTAATGCCGGCTCTCGGCTATTCAAAACAGGTCGGTCGCTGGGCCTACGGGTTCAATTTCGTGCCCATCGGCGGCGGAGGCAGCAACTACACGAAGAACCTCTACGACCTGAACCAGAACCCGCAGCATACCCCGACCGGGAATACCGATACCGGAACGCTCGGCGTGAGCCTGCTCATCGCCCAGTTCAATCCCACCATCGCCTATGCCTTCAACAAGCACAACAATTTCGGCGCCTCACTGGTCGTGGGCATGCAGCGCTTCGTGGCCTATGGACTGGGCAATTTCATCACCTTCACCCAGACACAGACTGCCAATCACCTGACGAACAACGGGGAAGACTGGAGTGCGGGTCTTGGCGCGCGCGTCGGCTGGACCGGGACATTCCTGCGCCACAATCGCCTGACCCTGGGGGCTTCGGCGACCAGCAAGGTCTACATGACCCGATTCCATGACTACTCGGAGCTGTTTGCCGGCAATGGATCATTCGACACCCCGGCCAACTGGATCATCGGTGCAGCCTTCAAGGCAACCAAGAGGGCGACCATTGCGTTCGATATCGAACGTTATCTGTACTCCGGTGTACCGGCCGTTGCCAATTCGGGACCGAACCTGCCGGGCTCATCAAACGGGCTGTTCCCAGTCAGCAAGTCGGTCAACGCGCTCGGTCTGCCGGCAGGGCTCGGATTCGGATGGACAGACCAGACCGTATACAAGCTCGGATTGAATTACGACATCAACCGGAAATGGACCGCGCGTGCCGGCTGGAACTACGGCAAGAGCCCCATCAACGAGGCTACCCAGATCGCGTTCAATCTCGTTGCCCCGGCCACGACCGAGAACCACCTGACCCTGGGCGGCACCTACCGGCAGAAGAAGGACCTCGAGTGGGACTTTGCCTATATGCACGCGTTCACGTACAAGCAGTACGGGCCGACCTACATCGGCAATCAGGGCAGCATCCAGATGCAGCAGGATTCGCTGGACGTGGAGGTCAATTACAAATTCTAGACCGGGACCGCGATGGCCGATGGCACGGCACGAACGGAAAAAATCCTGCTCCATCCGGTGCAGTGTATTACCCGGACCGAACTGGATGACTACTACAAAATGTGGTGAGAGGAGATATCTGTCATGAATTATCAGGATAAGGATAACAACCTGCTTTCCGCGGTGACTCCGCGAAAGTCCATGCTTTATTCATCGTTACTGCTCGCCGGGCTGCTTGCAAGCGGGAGTGCCCATGCGGCCGTAACCTTGGCGACCGGCGATGTGCTGACCATAACGGCCGGTGTACCGACCTACAGCGGAGGCACCAGTCCTGTTGTCACCAGTGTCACCGGTTCGTATTTCGGCATGGACACGAACAGCGACAGCAAGATCGAGCTGGGCGAGCTGACCATGCTGTCTCAGGGCACTACGGGCCTCGTGTTGGGGATCACCACGGCGGCCGGAGCGAGCCACGGCGGATTCCCTGCATCGGGCGACTCCAATGAAATTGATGCTCCGTGGGCGTTTTTCGGCAACACCGGATCAAGTTTCCTTAAGGCCCCCGCCACCGGCTCCGTCTCATCCGGCGCCTCGGCCGGAGGGCTTAACCTGAGCGGCTGGACGGTGACCTGGAACGGCATTCCGGCGATCAACATGGGCGGCAGCGCCTGGCAGCCGCTCAACTGTAGTTCGGCCTGGATGCAGTGTACTGGCCACACCTTCACCAACGGCAATGCCGAGGTCACCTGGGATGGCGTCCCCGGCGATCCTTATACCCTCAACTACTCGGCGACGGTGCCGGCAGGCGATCCCTCCGGTTTCGGTGGCGTACATTACTACCTCCATCTTGCAGGTAAGGTCATCGTGCCGCAGCCACTCAGCTGCAGCAACGGCAGCACGTGTACAGTAAGCCCCTCGGCGGGATTCATCTCTACTCGGATCGGAGGTACGGATCTGACTGCTGCCGGCATCCCTGCCGACCCGGATACCGCCTATTACTATCCGATGCATCTTTACTACGACTTCACCGTGCAGGCCGGAACCGGAACGGCCAATGTCGTGATCCCCTTGTCGAGTCCGCTGCCGGTCAATGCCGTATACCGCCTCTATAACGCCAATACGTCTTCCTGGCAGACTTTCGTCGTCGATAACTTCAATTCGATCCAGTCCGCACCCGGCACGGTCGGTGGCACCTGCCCAGTGGCTGGCAGCACGAGCTACACGACAGGCCTGACGCAGGGCAACACCTGCGCGGAACTGACCATTCTGAACGGCGGGGCTGACGATACTGATTCGAGTGGCACGACGATCAGCGACCCGGGTGCCATCGCGTCCACTTCGACACCGGTGACCTCCGCATCCGTGACCCTAAGCCCCAGCGGATCCAGCGGCTGCAGCATCAGCCCCAAACAGGTCAATCCCTTCAAGCGCAGCGACTGGTTCCTGCTGCTCGGGTTCGTGGCCTGGCTCGGCTTCTGGCGGCGCAAACGCCACAGCTGAGTGCGTTCAAGGATCTTCCCCTGGATCGGCGGCGCGGGCCTGGCAGCCTGCGCCGCCGCTCTGGGAGCTTCTGCCAACCAGGACATCGTAAATTCTCTCGTCTACGTCCTGATC
>JAJYEK010000258.1 GCA_021785795.1 Pseudomonadota bacterium | reverse complement strand
AAACATCTTTCATACCAAGATGATGCTGAAGGATTTTAACCTGAACAATTACCTGTTCGGCATCACTGAAAGCGATCTCGCGCCCCACGACTGGAAGACGGTCACGCAGCGCTTGCAGCGAGAAGTGGTCGAAATATTTACCGGCACCAACATCCCGAAATAGGATTCCGGAGACACGCCCGGTACCGCGGCACTGCGGCCGGGCGCCCGCCACCACGAAGAGCGTGCCGGTCATGCCGATGGCGTTGCTCTTCAGAAGCATTTGCGCAGGGTTGTCGCCAAATTGGCGTATGGCCGTGGAACTGTTGTGCGGCGTGCGAATCTGACCAGCAATTGCATAGCAATTACCGGATGACCTGACCGGCGGCAGCTGACCTCCGGTCGGGTTTCGGCGGCTCGGTACGTAGGCCGCGTCTAACTCGGGAGGTAGCATGGCGAACTGGCCGTTTGCTTTCTTGAAAATGCCGACCCGTAGCCCGGAACGGAGGGCGCTCGCCCTCGGCGTTCTGGTGCTGGGGCTGGCGCTGTCGCGACTCGCGGCAGCCGCCGGAGGGCCGCTCGGCATCGATTATCGCCTGGGTTATGACAGCTCCGGCATCTATGCGCGCAAGTACTCGCTGGCCCTCGAAAGGGGCGTGGTCCTTCTGGAGGTGGGCGGTGCCTTGTGGCTGGGCGGCAAGAGCAAGTTGGGCCGGACATTCTGGCAGTCCCTGGACGCATCGGTGGGCAGTGCGCTGATATCCGCACAGGTGATGAAATATGCCTTCGGTCGCCTGCGTCCCGCCCAGACAGACAATCCGAACCGTTGGTTTCAGGGATCGCACGCGCAAAGCTTCCCGAGCGGAGAGGTGACCCTGCAGGCAAGCTTCGTGACTCCGTTCATCATGGCGTACCGGCACCAGTATCCCTGGATCTGGTCACTCGAGGCGCTGCCCCTGTACGATGCGGAAGCGCGCATGAAGGAGTGGGGGCACTGGCAGACCGACGTCCTGGCCGGGTGGGCGCTCGGGACGGCGTGGGGCATCTATGCGGCCGATCGCAAGACCCCGTTTATACTGAGCTTCATGCCCAACGGCATCGTTGTGGGACTGCACGAGTCGTTCTAGACCGGGACAAAAGCCGGAGCCCATCGGTCTCCGCCGGGCGCGGAGGCGGACGGTCTGGCCGATACGTCACGACTATCGGAATCGCGTTGTTATATATATTAAAACAATAACATATATAATACTTGTCAGGTGATTTCAAATTGACGGCCGCTATGTTCACCGAAGCCGCCTGAGCTATCGCCGGTCAGCTGCTGCCTGGACCCTGCGACCGTGATCAAGGCTGGTGTACCGGATCGGCGCGCCCGCAGTGGTCAGTTTCCGGGAGAGTGCGGCAGAAGCGGGACCCGGATGAAGGTAATAGTGCGCGATAATGTATTATTGTCTCGTGGAAAACCCGATGAGCACAGGCAGGGCGGCGAAGCTGCTGGGGATTTCGGTCAATACGCTACAACGTGGGAGCGCGACGGCCGGTTGACGCCAGTGGCGAGGACGGACAGCAACCGACGCCTGTACACCGAAGCGCAGATCCGCGAGTTCATCGGCCTGCGGAAGGCGGCATCAGAGCCGACGCGGCTGGCCGCATACTGCCGCGTGTCCCGTGCCGTGCAGAAGCATGACTTGGCGAATCAGCGCAAGGTGCGGGAAGAATTCGTTGCAGTGAAAGGACTGGCGACCGTGGAGCTCGTCGAAAACGAATCGCTGACGCTCAAGGATCGGAAATGGACGTGTCCGCAATGCGGAACACACCATGACCGCTACGTGAGCGCGGCGCTCAACTCGCAACGGCTGGCAACCGCAACTGCCCTACCCATGGCGAGTCCGTCCAGCAATGGCGGCGCTACGGCAGAGACCGTCTCTGCCGTAGCCGGGAAAGTCACGCCTGTCAGATACGAATGTGGTCAGCATGACGCGTCGGGGCAGGAAAAGAACCGTGCGTACCTACGCGCACTTTCTTGATAGCAGACTTGACACGATTTTCGACCCGCTGTGTCTTGTGTCCGCGCCTGGCGCACCATCTGGCGTCGGTACGGAGCAGGCATCCCGGATACCATGCCCATCCGGTCCCGCCATTCGGCGACCCGGCGGCGCACCTGCTCGTCGTCGGTCTGGCTCCAGGCTTACATGGGGCAAACCGGACCGGCCGGCCGTTTACCGGAGACTATGCTGGCATCCTGCTGTACCGGACGCTGCACAAGTTCGGTTTTGCCAGCCGCCCCGAATCGGTTTCGGCGGCGGACGGACTGGTGCTGCACGACTGCCGCATTACCAATGCGGTCAAATGCCTGCCGCCGGCCAATAAGCCCGCACCGGACGAGGTGCGGACCTGCAACCGGTATCTGCAGTGCGAGCTGCAGAAGCTGCCGCCCGCGCCGGTGGTGCTGGCTCTGGGGAGGGTCGCCCACGGCGCTGTCATCCGGGCCCTGGACCTGCGGCCGGGGGTCTACCCCTTTGCTCATGGGAGCCAGCACGGACTTCCGGGTGGCGGCTGGCTGCTTGATTCCTACCACTGCAGCCGCTACAACACGCAGACGCGCCGGCTGACCACCGGGATGTTCGAGCGTGTCGTCCGCACGGCGGCCGGCCTGCTGAAGGCCGGGTCTGCAGCGGGTGGCAGCGGACGGCCAGGGAAGCGATGACTTCGTTTAATTCCAGTGCCTTCGTGAAAGCGCTTTCGGCGGCGCCCGGGGTATACCGCATGCTGGGTGCGCGCGGGGAAGTGCTGTATGTAGGAAAGGCGCGCAACCTGCGTCGGCGGGTCTCCAGCTACTTTCGTGCCACCGGTCTTCCAACGCGTACTCAAGTCATGATGCGGCTGGTTCACGGCATGGAGGTGACGGTCACCCACACCGAGAGCGAAGCGCTGCTGCTCGAGAACAACCTGATCAAGTCGCTGCGGCCTCGCTACAATATCGTCCTGCGCGATGACAAGAGCTATCCGTACATCTTCTTATCCGATCATCTTTTTCCGCGTCTGGCGTTTCACCGCGGCGCGAAGCGTGAGAAGGGGCGTTACTTCGGCCCATTTCCGTCGGCCTTCAGTGTGCGCGAGAGCCTCAATCTCTTGCAGAAGGTGTTCCCGGTGCGACAGTGCGAAGACAGTTTTTTCCGCAACCGCTCGCGGCCCTGTCTGCAGTACCAGATCAAGCGCTGTTCGGCGCCATGCGTTGGCTATATCGATGCCGTGGCCTATGCCGAAGACGTCCGCCATGCCGCACTGTTTCTCGAGGGCGAGAGCCAGACCCTGATCGGGGAGATGGTTGCGCGGATGGAGGAGGCATCGCAGCGGCAGGAATACGAACTCGCGGCACGCTACCGGGACCGGATTGCGGCATTGCGCCGGATCCAGGAGCGTCAGGCCGTGAGCGGCGAGAGCGGAGATGCCGACGTGCTGGCCGTGGTCGCGGACCAGGACGCTGCCTGCGTCGTGGTCACCTTCATCCGCAGCGGACGCAATTTGGGGAACAAGAATTTCTTTCCGAAAATCGGGGGCGAGACGGACCCGCAAGCCATCCTGGACGCTTTCTTGCCGCAGTACTATCTGGGCAAACCCGTTCCGGCGGCTATCTATCTGAACCGTCCGGTCACCGATCGCGGACTTCTGGAAGCCGCCTTCGCCCAGGAGTCTGGTCACGCGGTGCAGGTCATAGCGAACCCGCGCGGGTTGCACAGGCGCTGGGTCCGGCTGGCCGAGCTCAATGCGCGCGATGCCCTGCGGCGCTTCCTGAGCGACCAAGCGAGCCTGCATCGCCGTTTTGAGGCGCTGCAGGATGACGGCACCGGGAGCGCGGGGGTCCGGCTCGAGCAGATCAGCGATCAGGGGCTTGAAGGGATCGAGCTCGTGCGAGGTCTTCCAGCAGATCGTACCCAGGACGCCGATGATGAGAATGGGGATGCTCCACACCACCACCTCGATCTTCGTCGAGTGGGACCAGTTCGGCTGG
>JAJYEK010000257.1:3619-4010 GCA_021785795.1 Pseudomonadota bacterium | reverse complement strand
GGGGGCCAACGGCCGCCCGGAGTCTTTCGATGTCTATGCCTCCGTTCGCATCCGTGGGAATTTCGCGCACCGTGTAGCCGCACATCACCGCGGTCGCAGGGTTGGTCCCGTGGGCGGCGTCCGGCACGAGGATTTCAGTACGTGACAGATCGCCACGCGACTCATGATAGGCACGTATCATGGCCACCCCGGCAAACTCGCCCTGCGCACCGGCCATGGGGGTGAGCGACACAGCCTTCATCCCGGTTACGTCCTTAAGTATCTCCTGCAGCTCGAACAGGCATGCCAGAAACCCCTGACCCGTAGCCGGTGACGCAAGCGGATGGCGCGCAAGAAACTGCGGCAACATGGAAAACGCATTGCACGCGCGCGGATTGTATTTCATGGTGCA
>JAJYEK010000257.1:2887-3609 GCA_021785795.1 Pseudomonadota bacterium | reverse complement strand
CATGAGCCGAGCGGATAGAAATGCGTGTCAATCGAGAAGTTCTTCTGGGACAGCCTGGTATAGTGACGCACAGACTGCATTTCCGACACCTCCGGCAGGATCGGACGCTTCCGTCGCAGCAGGTGCTGTGGAATATCCTCGACCACGGGCGCGATGGAGGGGGACTGGGACGGATTGCGGCGCCCCGGCTTGGAAAGCTCGAATATCAGCATCTTGTCACCTGTGCTAGCGCATTTGTACCTGAACCGTACCGACCGGGAATCCTGCCGCGACGGAGGGCGCAGAACGGCTCGTATCGATTCACTCTCGGCCCGGAACCGGCTCCGTTCACTTCAGTGCAGCGATCGCCTTTTCGTAGTTCGGTTCCTGCGCGATTTCCGGAACGAGCTCCGCGTAGACCACCTTGTCGCTCTGATCGAGCACCACTACCGCACGCGCGGTAATGCCGGCAAGTGGACCGTCCTCGATCAGAACCCCGTAGTCCTTGGCAAAATGGCGGTCACGCATCATGGATAGCGTCACCACACTGCCGGTGTGTTCTGCGCTGCAGAAGCGGCTCTGCGCGAACGGCAGATCGGCGGAGATAATCAGCATCACCACGTCGCTGCGGCTCTTGGCGTGATCGTTGAATTTCCGGGTGCTGGTCGCGCATACCGGGGTATCGAGACTCGGAACGATGTTGAGAAGCTTCTTCTTACCCGCGAAACTGGCGAGTGTGACGT
>JAJYEK010000257.1:0-2877 GCA_021785795.1 Pseudomonadota bacterium | reverse complement strand
CTCGGCGTCCGTGAGGCGGAAATCCGGAGCCTTGCTGCCTGTCTTGGGTAAATCACCGAATGTGTGTATGGAATTGCCCTTCAGGGTTACTGTAGCCATGTCTTTTCCTCCTTGGTGATGTGCATCCGACGGCTGCTGCCGTCACATCTTCTGCGCGCATGGCGGATCCAGGCGGCGTTTGCTCAGTATGCGCTGCATATGTTGGGCGTATCGGTCAATGTCGGCCGATGTCTTGGTTTCCGTAGCACAAACCAGCAGGCACTGGCCGAGTTCCGGATAGTCGTCGGTAAGCGCGAAACCGGCCAGGATTCCCTGCGCCTCCATGGCACGCAGTACGTCGGCGGGCGGCGATTGCAGGCGTACGACTGCTTCGTGGAAGACCGGCCGGTCGAATACTGGCTCCACGCCGGCAACCGACCCCAGACGCGTCAGCAGCGTGCAAATATTGGCGTGCGACTGGGCCGCCACACGTTCGAGCCCCTCCGGGCCCAGCAGAGACATGTATATCGTCGCGGCGGTAACCAGAAGTCCCTGGTTTGTGCAAATATTGGAGGTGGCCTTGGAGCGGCGGATGTGCTGCTCACGGGCCTGCAGCGTCAGCGTGAAGCCGGGCCGGCCGTCTCGGTCCATGGTGCGACCGATGATGCGCCCGGGCATCTGGCGCACATAATCCTGCTTACAGGACATGAACCCGAAATACGGCCCGCCGGAAGACAGGGGGACCCCCAACGGCTGACCCTCTCCGACAACGATGTCGGCCCCGGCATTGCCCCAGTCGCCGGGAGCCTTGAGCAAGGCGAGCGAGATCGGATTGACACAGGCAATGACAATCAGCCCGTGCGCGTGAGCCCAGTCGGTCATCGCATCCACGTCTTCCAGCACCCCGAAAAAATTCGGTTGCGGAATCACCAGCGCAGCGCAGTCGCCATGGTAACTCGCCTCCAGCGCTTCCAGCGGGCTGTTCCCGGACCTGGTGTCGTAATCTGGCTCGACCAGTCCGATGCCCTGGTTGCTCACGATCGTCCTGACCACCTTGCGATAGACGGGATGGACCGTCTTCGGGGCGAGCACCGTGCGGCCTTTCTTGTGTAACCGAACCGCCATCAGCACCGCTTCAGCCAGAGCGGATGCGCCGTCATAGAGAGAGGCATTGGACACGTCCATGCCGGTGAGACTGGCAATCATGGTCTGGTATTCGTACAGCAGCTGGAGCGTGCCCTGGCTCGCCTCGGCCTGATAAGGCGTATAGGCCGAGTAGAATTCGCCGCGCGTCGTGATCTGCCATACTGCGGCCGGAATATGGTGCTCGTAGGCGCCAGCGCCGATGAAGCAGAGGTAGTGACCATCAGCCTCGGCGCGCTCCTGCATCAGGCGCCCGATTTCCATTTCGTTTATCGCTTCCGGTACGGCCGTAAGCTCGGCGCCACGCAGCGCCGCCGGGATCTCATCGAACAGGTCATCGACGTCCTGGATACCAATGGTCGCAAGCATGGCCTTTATATCGGCCTCGGTATGGGGTATGAATGGCATAGGCAATACCTTGTCTGACGTCACTGCTCCCGGTCATAGCAGGCCGGGGCGGTCGGGATTCGCTGAAAACCGCAAACGCCCCCGAATCTAATGGCCTTCCGCCTCGACCAACGCTGCATAGGCAGTGTCGTCAAGCAGCGATTTGAGCTCTTCCGGATTTCCAGGCTGCATTCGGAACAGCCAGCCATCCCCGTAGGCACCCTTGTTCACCGTTTCCGGCGCATCACCAAGCCGCGTGTTCACCTCGACTATCTTGCCGCTGACTGGGGCGTAAATGTCTGAGGCCGCCTTGACAGACTCGACCACGGCGCACTCCTTGCCGGCGACGTATTCCGCGCCCACCTTGGGCAGCTCGATGAACACCAGGTCGCCGAGCAGCTGTTGCGCGTGATCGGTGATTCCGACTGTGACCGAGCCATCGGGCATGGTCTTTACCCATTCGTGGGTCTTGGTGTATCTGAGATCTTTCGGTGTTTCGCTCATTTGAAATTTTCCTCGATTAATCCAGACAGCTCTTGCCATTTCGCACGAAAGGGAACTTGACCACGCGTGCCGCAAGCCGCCTGCCGCGCACCTCGACCTCGCAACCGCTGCCTCCGGAGACAGCGGCTGGCACACGTGCCAGGGCTATGGACCGTCCCAGCGTCGGCGAATAACTGCCACTGGTGATTTCCCCCTCTCCGGCAGCACCGCAGACCACCTTTTGGTGGTCTCGCAGGACTCCCTTGTCCTCAAGCGCCAGACCGACCAGCTTGCGCGGAACGCCTTGGGCCCGTTGTCGCTCAAGCGCATCGCGTCCAACGAAATTGCGGCTGGCGGGATCCCAGCCAACAGTCCAGGCAAGTCCGGATTCCAGGGGCGTGGTGGTTTCGTCCATGTCATGGCCGTAGAGGTTCATGCCGGCCTCGAGTCGCAGAGTATCGCGCGCCCCGAGCCCTATCGGTGCAACGCCGGCCTCGGCCAGCCCCTGCCAACTGTAAGGAGCTGCTTTGCCGGGAAGAATCAGCTCAAAGCCGTCTTCCCCGGTATAGCCGGTGGTGGCAATGAAGAGTTCCCCGACATTGGTCGCAAAGAAAGGCTTGAGCTTTTCAGTTGCCGGGCGCAGGGCTTCACCCAGAGCCTGATAGACTTTCTCCCGCGCATTCGGGCCCTGTACGGCGATGATGCCCAGATCCGGCCTTGCCAAGACATTCACCCCGCCCATTTCGTGCGCGGTCACATCAAGCCACGCCAAGTCCTTGGTGCGCGTGCCCGCATTCATCACCAGGCGGAACCACTGCTCGTTCATGTAGTACACGATCAGATCGTCGATCACCCCGCCCTTGGCATTCAGCATGCAGGTATACA
>JAJYEK010000061.1 GCA_021785795.1 Pseudomonadota bacterium | reverse complement strand
CTCATCTGGCGTTTCCCGCGGCATGCCATGACTTTGGAATACGCCTGCCATGAGCCCGGGCACTTTGCCGCCGGTATGGTGGGATATATCCATGTGCGCGGCCCGGCAGCAAGGACCGCACGGTGACTCGGTGGCGCGTACTCGGTGTACCGCTTATCGTATCGCTGCTTGCAGCGGGCATCGCACCTGTGGCACACGCCCATGCCATCGCCGGCATGCGCGTATTTCCGGCCACGATGAGCTTCGATGATCCCGGTGTGGCCGATGAGGGCTCGTGGGTTTTCAATCACATCGACAACGGGGGAACGGGTCAGGATACGCTTAATTTGGCATTCGCCAAGCGTCTGACCAGACGCTTCGGTGTGGTGGCCAGCACCGACTACCAGCGTTTGCTGTTCGGGAGTGGAGTCCCGAATGCCGAGGGCTGGGACAACACGACGGTGGCCGGCTCCTATCAGCTGTTTGTGCATCCGGGCGCGGAGTCGATAGGGATGCTGCAATTCGCCGACACCATCGGCCATAGCGGCAGCCGAAGCATCGGTGCGCCGTACTCGATCTACGCTCCCGAATTCGCGTTCGGGAAGGGCTTCGGCGGCCTGTCGCATCGCTGGCGGATGCTGCGGCCAATGGCGTTCACGGCCGCCATGTCCGAGGATTTTCCCTCGGATCCGACGGTTCCGCACATGCTGAACTGGAGTTTCTCGCTGCAATACAGCATTCCCTATCTGCAGGACTTCGTGCGCGATGTGGGCATCAAGGGGCCGTTCAGGAACATGGTGCCGATCATCGAGGTCCCCATGCAGACCTGCCTCGATCGCGGATGCGCTGATCAGACCACCGGTTACATAAACCCCGGAGTCATCTGGGTCGGGCATTACCTGCAATGGGGAGTTGAGGCGCAGGTCCCGGTAAACAGCCGTACCGGCAATTCGGTTGGAATCCTGCTGGGCATGGATTTCTATTTCGACGACATCGCACCGCACAGTCTGGGTGCGCCACTGTTCAATTGAATAACGGAGACGGCAGCGTCATGGCTAAAGTGCGCATCGTGCAGTTCGCAATCGGCCTGTTCGTCCTGTTGCTGGCTACCCAAGTGGCGAAAGCCCATGCCTTTCCGGACCACTCATTGCCCAAAGTGGGGTCGGAACTGGCCAGCGCGCCGACGTCAGTGCGCATCTGGTTCGATGGGGACATCGAGCCGGTATTCTCGACGCTGATCGTTAAGACTGCGACGGGCACGCAAGTGAGCACCGGTCGGGGCCGGGTTTCTGCATCCAACAGTACACTGCTCGAAACGGACCTGCCGAAGAAGCTGGTGCCGGGAAAATACTATGTCTACTGGAGCGTCATCGCGCGCGATGGCCATCATACCGAAGGGCGTTTTCCGTTCCGGGTAAAGTGAGAAAGGGATTGTTTTATGCATATGCATCCGCTGTATATCGGCTTCACGGCGCTGGACGTTCTGTCTGTGGTTGCGGTGCTTGGATTGCTCGCATGCTGGCTCGGGGTGCTGCCGCAGGCGCCTGTAGCGCGGGTCGATGCGGCGATGTCGCGTCTGCTCGCTATGGCGGCCGTGTTGCTCACACTCAGCAGCGTCGGGATTCTCATTGCCAGGACGCTTGAAATGGAAGGTGGCCGGTGGACGGGGCTGCTGTCCGCGTTACCGATCGTGCTGAAGGTCACACATTACGGGCATATCTGGAGCTTTCGCCTTCCGGCGCTGGCTCTGTTGTGGTACGGATGGCGCAAGATCGGGCAGCATGAACGGCGTGCGTGGCCGGCGTGGCTCATGGTGGCAGCCGCGGCGGCCATTGCGCTCACGCGCAGCGAAACCGGCCATCCGGCCGACAACGGCGACTTCACCCTGGCGGTGTGGATAGACTGGGTGCATCTGCTGGCTGGATCCGCATGGGTCGGAAGCCTGTTAGGCATGTCGCTTGCCGTTTTTCCGCAGCTCCTGGCGCAGGCGCAGAATCCACCGTTGCTCGCCGCCGAGATTTTCGAGCGCCTTTCCAGACTCGCGGGATTCGCGCTCGGCGCCGTTCTGCTCACAGGAGCCTATACGGCCTGGCACGAACTCGGAAGCTGGGAGTCATTATGGGATTCGCAGTACGGGAGGATCCTCACGGTGAAGCTGTTGCTCGTAGCCGGCATGACCGCCCTTGGCGCAAGAAACCGGTACGGCCATCTGCCGAATCTGCAGCGGTTGTCGGGACGGCCGTCGCGTCGGCTGCGGCTGCTATGCCATTTCGGCACAGCAAGCGACAAACACAAGGTCACGCGGCCATCCGAGGAGGCGGCGGTTCGGGCCTGCTTCCGGACGGTCAGCATCGAGGGCCTGCTGGGGCTGGGTGTGATTCTGGCTGCATCGGCGCTGCTTCACAGCATGCCGGCATCCGAAATGAAAAACGCGCCAACCTCACAGCTGTCCCGGCCGGCATCGCTGGTGCTTGCGGAACACGCGCTGCCGGGAACAACCAGCATCAGGCTGCGGCTTTCTGGCGCACCTGGGCGTTCTTGATGAGAATGGCGGTCTGAGTAAACCCACCCTTGGTTGCCACTGTCAGCGCCGTGTTGCCGGCACCGTCGGTGGCATCCACTGCCGCGCCGTTGTCGAGCAGGAGCTTGACGACCAGAGCATGCCCATGGGAAGCGGCTAACACCAGCGGCAAATGGCCATTTTCATCCCGGAAGTTCGGATTGATGCCGGCGCTGACAAGCGAATAGACCATGGACGCGTGGCCTTTTTGTGCCGCATGGCACAGCGCGCGCGCCCCGTGGGCGCTGTTGATCTGCGCGATCGGTTTCACCCCCTTCGGCAGCTTCAGCGCGAAGTTTATGAAAGAAGTGATAACCATGGCGACCAGCGCAAAGAGCATGATATGCGGATCAACGCCGAGTCGCTGGGCGATATCGCTGGGAAGGTTTGCACCAATGGCGAGGATCGCGATTACGAGGATCAGCGCAAACTTGAGATAGCGGACGAGCGATACGCCGATGATGGCTATCAATCCAATGAGCAGGTAGTCTTTGTTCAGCCCGATGCCCTTGGATATCCTGTCGGGAAGGTTGGCGCCGATGCTCATCAGAGTGACCAGCACTATGATTGTGACGTCCTGGGCCCAGGACGAATATTTTTTTATTTGTACCATTACCCCGCCTCCCCTTTGACCAGGACCTATAGTTCATACAGTTAGCAAAGGTTGTGCCAATTTTTAACCCTATAATGGCACACAGCATCCGGGCCGGCACGCGAACCCGATCCCGTGCGACCGTAACACTAACGGGTCCTCCGGCGAAAATCCATCGCGATGGGGCCGGGACAGAAGTCGATTCCAGCCGGGGCATCGCAGCTTCGGGTTCCCTAATGCCCGAGTACCCGCGACTCAGCCCAATCCAGGATCGGCCGCAGGCGTGCCGACAGCAGCCCATGCGCGTCACGATAGCTGAGCCAGCGGTATTCATGATGTTCCGGGCGTCCCAGTTCGCGGCTTACCGGAAGCGTGAGATTCTCCTTCCGGGTCCGTGCAACATAGTAGCGCGCCACTTTGCCCCGTCCGTACGGACCGGTCTCTCGGTAAGCGGTCCCCCAGGGGAAGCTGAGGTCGGAAATGCCGGTTTCCTCCAGCGTTTCCCGGATTGCTGCCTGCAGGTCCTGTTCTCCGGCCTCCACCTGGCCTTTCGGGAAATCCCAGTTTGCGTAAGCACGCAGCACCAGAAAGCGCCATGATTGACCGCTTTTCCGCACCACGACAACGCCTGCCGAGCGCATCGTGACTGCAGTGCCTGCCATTGTGCCTACCCCGTTCAACGTTTTGGTTCCGGCCGCAAAGCGCGGGGAGCGCAGGGCCGGGACCAGGCAATGGCATGGATACGGAGTGTGTTGTGCAGGTGGATAGGCGCGCGAGGGTTCACAGGATGTTCCGGAATTCCGTTCCGGATAGCTTGTCTGCGACCGTGGCCGCAGGACTTGGCAAATGCTGCCGCCAGGCCGACTGCCTTGCATGGCTCGGGACGGTACCGGGAAGCACCTGCGCAGTCAGGATCGTGGCTGGAACCATGGGCGGGTGCCGGTCACCCGGGAATCCCCGGGGTTCGCCATGCTTGCGGGTTTCGGAGCAGCGGATCGCAGGAATGTGGCGGCGCAGGCTGACGCGCGCCGGCCTGACCGCTTCAGGGACACACACGCCCATGGTCTTCTTTCCTTGTCCGTGCTCATTCGGGCGACCGGTGGCGGAATCCGTGGGTAGTCGCCTTTTTCGAATATATATCAGTCCGCTGCGGTGCGCACAGCCGGATCACCAGGAAATTGCCGGGTTGATGGCTTGCGCCGGGGGCAACAGCCGGGCAAATTCGCGAGAAAACCGACAGGGCGGGGCAGTCTCAGTGGACGGACGGGGGCGAAGAAGCCTGGTGGCAGCTCAGACGGTCTGCGGTAACCCGGCCCGGCACGTTCTCAGGTTCCGGCAAGAACGATGCCTGTCTGAGCGGGTGTGCCGGCAGCGTGGCGGGCAGAGGCGCTGCTGAGCTGATCGATCAGCGCGAACAGGCGCTGGCTCTCGGATTCCAGTTCCCGGTACAGATCAAGCATCACATCGCGCGACGCGTTACCGCGGGATTTTGCGATCTCGCGGCCGATAGCGTGTGTGCGCGCATGCACTGCTTCCAGCTCGCTAAAGGCACGCAGGTCAGCGAAGCGCGTCCTGCCCTCGCCGTAATACCAGCGGCCGAGTCCACATTGTGTGTGATCGACAAGTTCCGACGCCTTCATGTCGGCGTCTCCGTGCACGACATCCGCAAGGCGCGCCTTCCAAAGAAGATGGTCGGCCTTGACCGATTCGAAGAAGACCTTCTCCGGACCCTGCTGCGAAATGGTGAAAAGCTGACGTCCCATCGTTGCGTTGACGGAGCGCACGAGATCATTGATCTGCTCCACATCGACGCCTTCGCGCTGCAGTGAGGCGGTGATCTCGGAAAGGCTGCGGGCCATTTCGGCGGAAACCGAACTTTGCTCCTCAGCAGCTGCCGCGATTTGGTGGACACGGTCATTGACGTCCTGGGCGACGTGCGCACTTTCACCGAGCGCGCCAGCGACTGTTTCAAGGGCGCCTACACTTTTGCTAAGCCGCGCAAGACTCGTCAGGAGCGATTCGTCAGCCTTGGAGATAAGCTCGTTCATGGTGGCCGTCACGGACTCTATTTCCCCGGTCGCGAGCGTCGTCTTTTCGGCCAGTTTTTTTACTTCGTCCGCGACCACAGCAAAGCCCCGGCCTGCATCCCCGGCACGCGCCGCCTCGATCGCCGCATTGAGTGCGAGCAGGTTTGTCTGCCGTGCGATGTCTCGCACACTGCTGGTCAGCTTCCCGATCCTCTGGTTGAAATCGAGAAACTCCTTCATGTTCGAGCCCATTGAGGATACGGCCTGTCCCAGGAGATTCATGTCCTCGGTAAGCAGCTTGACGGACGAGTCGCCCGCTGCGCATTTGGCACGGCTTTCGTCGGCACGAGCGGCGGCCTCCTGTGCGTTTTTCGAAATTTCGGTGGCGGTATTCGCCATCTCCTCGACCGCTGCGGCGACACTCGTGACCTGGTCCAGGGAAGTATCGATTTCACGGGTAAACGCGACGGTTTTGATCAGTACTGACACGCCCTGATTGAGCGCCGACACGGATTGCTGGGCGGACTCGATAAGGCTTGCATTGCGCGCATCGATGATCCCGAGAATCGGGGAAAGACCCGCCGCCGTAGCTGAGGGACGTTGCAAGAACTTCAGGACCGCGTCACGGTCGGCGGCGAATGCTGCCTGCAGGAGAGAGAGCGCGAGACTGGTTCTCAGGAAAAATGGCTGGGCCACGTGATTGCCTCCGTATTGCTGCCTGCACCGCCGCCGACTTGCGGAAAAAACAAACTGGCCCGTACTGGCCTTGCAACAGCGATGGCAGTCGTCCGTTCCGTGGGTCTGTTCTCGCTTGCCAGGCCGGGAGCGTTCCAGCGTCCGAGTCTTCTTTCGAGTTATCGGATGCGGCACGGAAAACATTAGCATTCTGGATTCAGTGTAAGCCGGACGAGGAGGCGAAGTGGCCCTGTTTCGGCATCGGTTCCAGGCGGAGCTGGTGCCTCGGCCCGGGCGCACCGGATGCGGATGAGGCAGATTCGCGAGGGGTTGTCTTCGATTCCAACCGGGCGGGGACAAATCAGTCCTCTGGCATGAATCATAAAGCCGGCCACGGCCAGTCCGGCGTGCTCCTGACCTTGAACCGTCACGCGCCGAGATGAGACCCAGTTGGGTCGCCGTCGACCGCCAGTTGACGAAGGACTGGCGCGATCTGTAAATGCCGTTGCAGCTGTCAGTTTGGCCCGTGTGCGTGTGCATACCGCCGTCTCCGGGGCCGGAGTAAATGATAACGGGGAAGGGCGGGTTCTTGATGTTTGCGATGGGCCAATCCTCAAAGTAAATGCGAAGACACCAGGGAATGTACGGGATTCAGGTTCCCGATAATGGGAATGCCACTCGCGCCCGATATCTGGCCACGGACAGGTTTGGGATATCATTTTCCGGGCGCATCCTGGTTTGTGTCAGCGCCGCCGATGAACTACCGGTCGGTGAAGATGCCGGTCGGCGCGAGCTGGGTCTTTATTAAAGTCTGGCTCTGCTCCGGGTGCGGCCGGGGATGGCTTCAGGTGCGTGACGACAGCCGGCAGCGTCCGCCGCGGAGCGCCGAGCAAAATAAGGAGGGAATGTGTAATGAGCAGAATACGGGTCCTGGTCGGCACCCGGAAGGGTGCGTTCCTTCTTACCTCGGACGGCAAGCGCAGGAGCTGGTCGATCATCGGCCCGCTCTTTGCGGGGTGGGAAATCTATCATATGAAGGGTTCACCGCTCGATCCCGACCGTATTTACGCGTCGCAGACTAGCAGCTGGTTCGGCCAGGTCATCCAGCGTTCTGATGATGGCGGCAGGACCTGGGGAACGCCCGGCAGCGAACCTGGACAGCTGACCGGCGCGGATGGATTCCCCAGGGGCGAGAGCAATAAGTTCGTCTACGCCGGTGAGGTCGGGACGCACAAATGGTATGACGGTACGCAGCGCCCATGGGAGTTCAAGCGGGTGTGGCACCTGGAGCCGTCCCTGACCGACCCCGACACCGTCTACGCGGGCACGGAAGACGCCGCGATCTTCAAGACATCGAACGGCGGCAAGACCTGGAAGGAGCTTTCGGCTTTGCGCAGCGCCAAAGGCCATCTCTGGCAGCCTGGCGCCGGCGGTATGGCCACGCACACCATCATTGTGGATCCACGCAATGCAGACCGGATGTTCGTCGCTATCTCTGCCGCGGGCGTTTTCCGCACCGATGATGGCGGCAGGACGTGGATGCCCACGAATCGCGGATTGTTGTCGAAATACGAACTTCCGGACCCAAGCGCCGAAGTAGGGCACTGTGTCCACCGGATCGCGATGCATCCGTCACGTCCGGACGTTCTGTTCATGCAAAAGCACTGGGACGTGATGCGTACCGACAATGCCGGGGAATCGTGGATCGAAGTGAGCGGAAATTTGCCCTCTGACTTCGGATTTCCGATCGAGGTGCATGCGCATGAGCCGGAGACCATATTTGTCGTGCCAATCAAGAGCGATTCGGAACATTATCCGGTGGACGGCCGCTTGCGTGTGTATCGAAGCCGCAGCGGCGGCCATGAGTGGGAGGCGCTAACCAAGGGGCTTCCGCAACGGGATTGCTATGTGAACGTGCTGCGCGAGGCGATGTCTGTGGATTCCCTGGACCCCTGCGGCATCTATTTCGGAACGACCGGAGGGCAGGTCTATGTTTCGGCTGATGGCGGGGACTCATGGGACCCCATTGCCTGTCATCTGCCGGCTGTTCTGTCGGTCGAAGCGCAGGTGCTGCCGTGATCCGCGTCGTGCTCCCGCACCAGCTGTGCCGTCTGGCGGGCGTTGACGGGGAGGTGCGCCTGGCGCTGGAAGGCTCCGTGACGCTCGGTGGTGCGCTGGACGCGCTTGAAGCGCGCTATCCCGTGCTGCGCGGAACGGTCCGCGACCATGCTACGCTGAAACGCCGGCCGTTCGTGCGGTTTTTCGCCTGCAAGGAAGATCTGTCTTTCGTTCCTCCGGATACCCTGTTGCCGGGCGCGGTGGCCAGCGGTGAGGAACCGTTTCTGATCGTAGGGGCAATTGCGGGAGGCTGACCCGAGGCGTGGCCGATGAGAGCCAGCAGCTAACGCAACCGCGGCCTGTATGGTTTGTGCGCGAATGGATGCGCTGGATTGTCAGCGCGAGTCGAATACCGGATGGCCATCCTGTCAGCCAGCACCGG
Source organism: Pseudomonadota bacterium (assembly GCA_021785795.1). The sequence continues at coordinate 11,303 of JAJYEK010000061.1, read as the reverse complement.
GCGGTCGGTTTGTCGGCAAGCGATTCGGCGTGAAGACGCTGGCGTTGGCCAGGGGACGGAGCGGGACGTATTCGGCCGACTGCGTCAGCGGGTTGGATCCATTGATGAAGAAATGCAGTTCGGTCGGGCCGAAGATCCCGGGTGTCGACGACGATGTTGCAGTTCAATCCAGCGGTCGTGAGATTTCCGGTTAAGGGCACTTGCGTCCGGTCAACATTGCACGCGCGAGATTTTCCTTGTGCATCACACTGGCAGCAACGACACCGACGATATGCAACATCACCAGAGCGAGCGTGACGTTTGCAAGCAGCTCATGGGGTTCCTTGAGGGCTCGCTTGCTGATTCCGCTCATGGCGCTGGCCAGCGGCCCGGCATGCTCACCGGCTCCGTATAGCATTACTCCCGTTACCGTCGTCGCCAGAAGAAACAGAAGCAGCAGCAGAACCATCGCTCCTCCGGCCGGGCTGTGTCCGAGATAGCGTCGGGGATGCGCAAGCACAATTTCCTTCAGGTTGGAAAGTACTGCCGAAGGCGGATACGTAAAATCGCGGAAGCGCGCGTGTTCTGACCCGATGAAGCCCCAAAGAATCCGGAATATGACGAGCGCGAGGACGACATAGCCTGCCCAGACATGGGGCGTGAGCAGATCCTCCGTAAAGTAGGCCACGAAAAATGAGATGGCGGTCACCCAGTGAAACAGGCGCACTTCCGGGTCCCAGACCAGAATGCCTTCTGTGCGTTTCATCGTTTCACCTCTCGACTTGCTGATGGATGTAGGTTTTCGGGTTGCAGATCCTATCCATCCCGCTCCTTTCTTTATTTAAAGTAAGGTGGAGCGCCCGGAAGTGTGTTGATGTGCGTCAAAAATCGCAGGACCGGAGAAGAAATTCACCACTTGGCAATGTTTTCGTGACCTCGGCCTTCGGAAACGCCGGAAAGCCGATCCGTGGTTGATCTCCGGATCTGACGGGCAGTGCCGGCGTCACCACACCTGCCCTGGTTTGCGGGCCCGCGATGGACAGGGGGATCCATAAAGGAAAATCCCATGCCGTCCGCCTTTGTCAGCTTGCCGCCTTAGGAATGTTAGGCGAAGAATATGCCCGGCGTCGCCCTGGCCGGTCCGCCCAGCGCCAACCCTGCGAGCGCGCGCAAGCGCTCGAGATCGCACAACTGGATGTGGCGTGCGCGCGTGCGCGTCAGACCCTCGTCGTCAAAGTGCCGCAGAATCCGGCTCACGGTTTCGAGGGCCAGTCCGAGGTAGCAGCCGATTTCATAGCGCGACATGCTCAACCGCAGACTGTGGGCGGCACGCTGAGGTTCAGGCAGGCGTGCGTCGATTCCCAGCAGAAAGCCGGCAAGACGCTCATCGGCGTGCTTCTTGCTCAGCACCATCATCTGCTCGTACAGCTCGTTTATGCGGTGCGCGAGAAGCCGATGGACACGTTGCTGGACCGCCGGGATGCGCCGGTACATTGCCCTGATCTCTGGCACCGGCAACGCACGCACTGTCGTGGGTTCGAGCACTCCGGCGGACGAACCATGCGTGGGTTCGCCCAGGACATCGAGCCCGAAGAACTCTCCGGGCAGGCAAAATGCGAAGATCTGCTCGGCGCCGCTGCTGGTGATGCCGTATAGCTTGACTGACCCTGATTCGACGACATACAGACTTGGGTCGCTGTCTCCGGCGTGGAACAGGTGCTGGCCGCGCACGTACCGGCGTGGTGGCCCTGCAATCGACATGAGCAATTCGCGTGTGCCCCGCGTAGTGGCGGAAATGGCCGGTGTTCCGCGGACTGGAAGGAAAGGTGTCGTGCGGGAAGTGCTGTTGCCAAGGTTAATGTTCATCGATACCTCCTTGAGGGAATTGGAGAATCCGCATCATGCGGAAGTGCGGGTAGAGGCGCGTACACGGCCGGCAACGTGTCGACTCCTCAGAGCCGTTCGACGGCGTGGCGCTTTGCGGCATAACAGGCAAGGTCCGCGGCGGCGAGCACGGAAGCCGGCGTATGGTTCCCGGCGGTAATGGCGACAGCGCCAATGCTTACGCCGAGCCGGAAACTCGTTCCGGACCAAATGAATTTCTGCTCTGCGAGCGTCTGCGCAAGCGTGCGTGCATGCGCGTTGGCCAGGTCGATCGGGCAGTGCTCGAGAAGAAGTGCGAATTCGTCACCGCCGAGACGGGCGAGCGTGTCACGCTCGCGAACCGAAGCGCGGAATATTTCGGCTACTTTGCGCAGGACGGAATCTCCGGCCGCGTGTCCGTGAGTGTCATTGACCAGCTTGAAGTGGTCCAGATCCATATAGAGCAGTGCATGCTGTTCGCCAGCGCGAAGCGTTTCAAGCAGGCGTTCCAAGCGGCGCTCGAATTCCCGGCGGTTGGCGAGACGGGTGAGGGAGTCGTGTGTAGCATTGAGTGCGAGCTCGCGCAAGCCGGTAGCGTCGCGCAGCACCAGAACCACTCCTTCCGACTCACGGTCCGGACCTCTCAAAACGGAGCAGGAATCCTCCACCGGTATCTCAGTCCCCGTCCACTGTTGCAGCAGATCGAATTCGTTCGGTCTGGGGCGGGTGCTGCGGGCGATAAAGCGTGTGAGCGGATCAGAAACGCGTTTATGTGTGACCCCATCCAGGATCGTAATGACGTCAGACAGCATCCGGCCACGCACGCTGCCGCGATTCAAGCCGATCAGGCGTATCGCCGCGAAATTCAGATACAGGACCTTTCCGGTAAAGTCGGTGACTATGACCGGGTCTGGCAAGGATTCGAGCACGGTCGCGCAAATCTCTGCCGTAGTAAAGACGGACGTGCTGGTTGGCTCTGCGGTCATGATGGTTTCCACCAACGGCTTTCTGCCCGGAATTTCCAGAGAAGGCCCGCGTTGTCTCGCAGACTTGGGGGATTATTGTCCGGCGGTGCCCATTTTTGTAATCGGTGCGAATGCGTACGGACAACTACGTACAGGGTGGAAAACGGCGAATTTGCGACGCGGTTCGGGTGAACCCCGGCTAATGGACCGGAAAAGTGGCGGAGGCGCAGAGTTGCCCGATCCTGATCAGATCGGCCAGACTGTCGGCGCCGAGTTTTCCCATGATGTGGCTGCGATGGACCTCGACAGTTCGCGGGCTGATCCCGAGCGAACGGGCGATCTCCTTGCTGGTTTTTCCTTCCGCGACCTGTATCAGAATTTCGCGCTCGCGCACGGTAAGGCGATCGTACAGGGCGCCAAGGGCGGCCTGCTCCGCGCTGACCGTGCGACGGCGCGAATCCTGCGCAAGCGCGTCGCGCACGCGCGCGAGCAGCACATCCGGGTTGGCCGGCTTCTCCAGAAAATCCACGGCGCCGGCCTTGAGCGCACGCACTGACATGGGAATATCGCCATGCCCCGTGAGAAAGATGACGGGCAGTAAAATATTTTGCTCGGAAAGCGCCTTCTGCAGTTCGATGCCACTCATGCCCGGCATGTGCAAGTCCAGCACGAGGCAGCCGCAGACATCGGGCGGACAGGTCGCGAGGAAATCCTCGGCGCTTTCATAGGCGCACACCGCGAATCCCTCGGTACGGAACAGGACGCCGAGCGCATCGCGTACAGCAGCGTCGTCGTCCACGAGAAAGACGGTCGGAGTCATGGTTCTATAGGGACCGTAAAGTGAAATATGGCGCCTCCCTGCGCGGTTTCGGACCACAGCCGGCCCCCTTGAGCCTCTACGATGGTGCGGCTGATGGCAAGGCCCATGCCGAGTCCTTCAGCTTTGGTGGTAAAAAAAGGCTGGAACAGCCGTTTTGCATCTTCCGGGTCGAGGCCCGGCCCCGTGTCCGCAACGCTGATTCGCACAAAGCCAGCATCATCCGTCTGGGTGCGCACAGTGACCGCGCCGTTTCGCGTATCGCTGTCGCGCACTGCTTCCAGCGCGTTTTGCAGCAGATTGAGCAGCACTTTCTCGACCGCGATGCGTCCGACGCGCACCTTCGGTACGATGCCCGGGTCCAGTTTCAGGTTGATGCCGGCTGCCTCGGCCTCGGGTGCGACCTGGGAAACGACCTTGTCAACGAGGCTGTTCAGGTCTTCCACCGACGTCTCAGGCGCGCCACGACGCAAAAAGTGTCTTATATCGCGGATGATATGTGCAGCACGTTGCGCCTGTAGCGCCGTCTGCTCGATGTTGCGGTTGAGTTGTCCGTTCTCCTGACCGTTGCGGATCATCCGCAGACTGGCATCACTGTAGCTGACGATCGCTGCAAGCGGCTGACTGAGTTCATGCGCAAAAACGGAAGCAAATGCGCCAAGAGCGTATTGGCGGTAGATCCGCTCGATTTCGGCCTGGTAGCGAAGTGCCGCTTCCTCAGCAGCGCGACGTTCGGTAATGTCGAGTCCGGTCGCAATCACGTATTCGACCTTGCCGGCAGAGTTGGTTAGCGCCGTATTCGACCAGGCAATGAGGCGCTCCGAGCCGTTCTTGTGGCGCCAGCAGTTGTCGAAGCTGTTTGGAAACAGGCCATCCTGCAGTTGAGCGAAAACTTTTTTTACCGTACTGATTTCCTTGGCGGGTAGCATCAGGTCCCAGACGAATTTCCCCTGTGCTTCCTCGAAACTGTATCCGGATATGGTTTCGCAGGCCTGGTTCATGCGCACGATCCTCCCTTCGCGATCGAGCACAATGACCACGGCGCCCACAGTGGCAAGTACTGCGGAGATGAAGTCCCGTTCCAGCCGCAGGGTCTCTTCCATGCAACGCTTTTCCGTGCGCATCTGCTGCTCCCGCATCGCGCGCTCAATGACCGTGGGCAGCAGCGCCAGGTATTCGCCGGCCGTATCCTTGAGGAGGTAGTCACGCGCCCCGGAGCGCATGGCTTCGACCGCGATCGAGATATCTCCGGCACCGGTCAGCATGATCACCGGAGGTGCGTCCTCGAACATGCGGAGCTCAGACAGGACTTCCACGCCGTTCAGATCGGGCAAGCGGTAATCAAGCAGAATGAGGTCGGGATGATGGGAGCGCGCGTAGGCGAGTCCATCCCGGGCCAGATCAGTCTCGTGTATGTCGAAGACGCTATCGGTCAGGCGGCTGAGCGCGCGCCGGCAGGCCAGACGGTCTACCTGGTCATCCTCTATGAGCAGCAGGCGTACGATTGGCGTACTCATGCGGTCTGGCTACTCCGGCATCTCGCTGACCGTCCAGTAGCGGTCGATTGTGCGCACGGTCTCGATGAACTGCTGGTAGTCCACGGGCTTCTTCATGTAGCCGGCCACTCCGAGGTCGAAACTCTCGATCTTGTCCTGCTGCTCTGCGGAGGTCGTGAGCACGACCACCGGGATGCGTCTCAGGTTGTGGTTGCCGTCCTTGACCACCCGCAAAAACTCTATGCCGCCCATAACAGGCATGTTGATGTCGAGAAGGACCAAACAGGGGCGCTCCTTGGTGTCGTCATGCAGGTAGGCGAGCGCTTTCTCACCATTTTCGGCACGTTCCAGGCGGTTCGTGATGTGCAGTGCTTTGAATGCACGATGTACCGCCATTGAGTCGACATCGTCGTCTTCGACCAGCAATATGGGCCTGCTTGTTATTTTCATAGCGCGCCTTCCGTATTTGAAAGTCGTGTCGATGATGCTTGTCGCAAGGTAAAGAAGAAGCTGCTTCCCTGGCCGGGTGTTGATTCGATCCAGATTCGACCACCGTAAAGTTCGACAATCTTCTTTGCCAGCGCCAGCCCTACGCCCGTACCCTCGATGCGGTCGCGAGGAGCGAGCGTCTGAAACAGTTGAAAAATCTTCTCATGATGCCGGGGTTCGACGCCCGGCCCGTTGTCGGCGACGCTGAAGCGCCATTCGTCATCCGCCGCCTGTCCGGCGATGCGGATAAGCCCTTCGGGCTTATCCATATATTTTATGGCATTGGAAATCAGATTCTGAAAGAGCTGGCGCATGCGTGTCGGCTCGGCGGTCAGAACCGGCAGCGGACCTTCGATTTCGACGCGAATGTGCGGAGGCGGGGAAAGAAGGTCCAGGATCTCGTGGATCATCTCATCGAGATCGACAGAAACTCTTGTCTCCCTGACACGGCCAACGCGCGAGTACTCAAGAATTCCTTCGATGAGCTGATCCATGCGTCGTACGCGGCCGGCAAGCAGGCGCAGATACTCCTTGCCTTCGGAGTCCAGTCGATCGGTGTAATCGGCACGAAGCCAGTCGGCGAGCGAGCCGATGGCACGCAGCGGCGCCTTGAGATCGTGCGATACAATGTAGGCGAAGTTCTTGAGCTCTTCGTTGCTGCTTTGGAGTTCCTGCATCGTGTTGGCAAGCTCCTGATCCCGTTGCCTGCGTCGGCTGATGTCCCGCAGCACCCCTGTGAACAAGTGCTTTCCTGCAATCCGTATCTCGCTCACAGAAAGCTCTATGGGGAAGATGCGACCGTCTTTGCGTCTTCCTTCCGTCTCGCGCCCCATGCCGATGATACGCGCCTTGCCGGTGTGCAGGTAGTTGCTGATGTAGCTGTCATGCTGTTCGTGGTACGGGTCAGGCATCAGGACTGAGACGTTTTTTCCGATGACCTCGGTCGCGCTGTAGCCGAATGTGCGTTCAGCAGCAGCATTGAAACGGTCTATGATTCCATTCCCGTCGATCACGATGATCGCCTCAGCCGCAGTGTCGACGATGGCATGCATGCGCTGCTCGCTCTCACGCAGGAGTTCCGCATGCCTCTTCAATGCAGCTTCAGCCTGGAGACGTTCGTGAATCTCGCGTCGGATACCGACATATAAAAGTGACAGGGATGCAGCGGAAAAAAGAAGCAGAAGCGCAAGGGTGGCGAGCGTCTCGTGCAGGTGCCGGTCGATCGCCGCCCGCCGCTGGGTCAGCCGAGCCATCTCCGCGCGCTCCATCTGGCCCACCTGGTTGCGGATCTGGCGCATCAAGGTGCGTCCCGGTCCGCGGGTGAGCCGCTGGCGGATTGCTGAAAAGCTGCGCAGGCGACCTGAGGGCGGCTGCTCGAACACCAGCAACCGATCAGCAATAGTATGGCGGAGTATGCGCAGCCGCGCATTCTGCTGCGGGTCGTTGGACAGAAGTCGATCGAGCTCGGCAAGGTACGCGTTGACGCGGGTGACTGCGGCCTGACGCGCGGCAAGGTCGCCATTGTCTCCGAGGATGAGGTAGCTGCGTTCGTGGGCGGTGGCCTGATTCAATGATGAATCGATACCATCGAATGCCGCGAGTGCTTGCCGGGAGGCCGCAGCGGCCTTGCTGGTATCGATGAATCCGGACATCGCGCGATAGACAAGTGCACCCACGATCGCGAGCACTACGAGCGCGAGAGTAAATGCGAACAGGATCTGCGATTCGACCCGCCATCTATTCATGATCGGACCCCAGGATCTGCCGACAGGCTCAGCACGTTCGTTCATATCGCTGCAATTTCCGGAATACGTCCCCGTGGGTGCGCGTGCACCCTGGGCAATCCGTCCCGCCCCAGATCGACGTGTGCATGCCGCATTCGGGGCAGCCGGTATGTTTGAGTGCAACGAACGAGACGACCGCGCCGCGGATCCCGACCCGTCTTGAGCTTAGCACGACCATTATCCCGTCCGTAAATCCGGGCAGCCGGTCGGCCGCAAGAGCGGCACCGTGTTGCCTGGAATCGGGCCGGCCGAGCACGCGCGAATACGAAATTCAGCAGCGGCCCAGTTTAGCCCCAAGGCTGGCGCCATGCGGAACATTTGCGGGTGACCGGATGAGTGAAATGCCGCTTTACGGACAAATGAGGATTTTTTTGCCATTAAAAAAATGCGGGACCCGGGCGGGAGCGGGGATGCGGGCAGTCACACGGGTGGCTACTTCATGGGACTGCGGTCAGATAAGTAGATACACGGATTTTCGCGTTGTGCCACCGGTGGTCTAATCCATGTTCTCCGACCGTCCGCGGCCGCCGGGGTGCCATAGTGGGAAAATTGCGCACAGGGCTATCCCGCGCGAGCGGGGCAAGTCCGTTTAAGGGAAACACTTCATGAGAATGAATCACCGCTGGGGATTCCGCGAACCAATCGAACGTGAAGCCGTGATATATGGTCGTGGTGCGAAGCCGGTTTGCGGGCAAACTCAAAATGTGAGTTTCGACGGAATTTTCGTAGCCGGACGGAAAGCCGCTTTGCATCTAGGAACGCTGGTGGATCTGGTGGTGACACGGCATGCGCATGGCGTCACGTGGACTCAGCAGATACCCGCGGAAGTGGCGCGCTTGACCGAACAGGGCATCGGGTTAATGTTTGCGCTGCACGACGCCGGCAAAATTTCCCGATTCGTCGCATTGCTGCGGAGCAGCGGGTCGATGCTCAGGGTCCGGAGATCCGACTCACATGGCGGTTTCGGAGAATACATCAGCAATCATGGCGCGCTTCTTTCTACCATGAGCCGCCGGAAGGCCGCAATAGCGGGTGAGGTCCCAGCCGCGGATTCGGTCGACGATCACAACACGGTGACAGGAGAAGATCATGACAACGGCAAGACAGGTTGAGCAGCGCTGGAACGAACGGCGAGCGGTTCAGTTCGAAGTCAATCTTAACGCGGATGGGCAGCCGCCGCAGCAGGCGGTGTGCCGAGACCTCGGCTTCGGCGGCATGTATGTCGAGATAGACCCGCAGGCGATTTCACTCAATGAGGGACTCTACATCGATCTCCATCTCGGAAATTCCGGGCAGCAGAAGGATCACCCCATTCCAGCCCGAGTCGTGCGTATCGGCGCTGAAGGGGCAGGGCTCATGTTCAGCGGTTTCAAGCTGGAGAACGTGAAGACGCTGCGTGATGCCATCTACGGTCGCGAAAGAGGCCAGTCTCCGGCGCACGGTTGAATCGCCGCATGGGGCCCCCTGTCTGTTGTGGGGGCTGGTATCGCTGTTGACTGGCCGGAATTGGCGGTTGCCTGCAGTTAGGGCCGGGGCATGGATTGCCGAACGGTGGAAACCGGATTGCGGAAATAGAGATGGTCCGCGGACGGACGTGCTAGCGCAACGAGCAGGGCACATTCGATGCCGGTCGCTTCTTCCCGATCCTGCCTGCGAGATATGATCAGGTTCCGGACGGTTCGGACTTCCAATGTGATTGCGGCCTGGTGGGTGGCGATGTGCGGGTGCGACCTGCGAGGTTAGCACGTGATTCGAGCGCTTATCATTGAGTTCCTGTTGAGTGGCGTCATCGGCGCAATCGTGTTTCGGCTTGCCTGGGCCGCCTCGAAGAGGAATCTGCTGGCGTGGGGTGTGGTTCTCGTCATTGCAGCGGTGAGCGTGATCTTCATTTCCGGCAGTATCGATGGGTGGCACGTGCATGAGTATGGTGCCGGTTTTTTGGGCATGTCTGTTCCGCACCCGCTCGTGGTACAGCTTCTTCGAAGCCTGGGATTGATTGGCGGCGCCTGGTTGGCATCCATTGTGGTCGCCAGGAGAAAGAAGCGCGGGTTCGAAGAGGATCGCAGATTCAGGGATTTTCCATAGCGCCGTTCGAAAACGATGGATGGCTTCGTGGCTTGCAGTGGCGTGTGGCAAAACCCAATGTCCGAGCCCCGATGAAGCGGCAAGCAGCCGGTTGTCCTTCGGCTGAGTCGCGGCAACATTACATTTGTCCCACGCCGGGTTTTCAGATACGTCCCATAAGATACATCACTCCGGCGGCAATGGAGGACCTCAGCAGAACGTTTTCTCCTGGAGCATTTCAGCAAGTTGTCCTGATTTCACCCACCTCAAGGCGCATCGGAAATCCCGGGAGCCTGCCGCCGTCGGCGTATAGCCGTTATTGATTTGTATCAAGGCAGGTGCACTATTGCCGCCGTAATGTCAATAAATTACTGTGTTTCGGATCAATCTGGCGATCATCCGATGGTCCACGAAAGGCTGCTGATATTGGTTGGATCTTTACAAAACCTTGCAAATTCTTGCGTAAGGCGGGTCAACAAACCGCTGCTCATTCCGTTAGGAGAGGCTGGGAGCCGGGACAGGCATTGTGACGCAAAGCGGCTGCAGATCCATTGAATTTTGTGGTGTGAATTATCAGAATATGTCGGGACAAACGGTTGATCGGCGAGAGGGTAATCAAGTGAAGATGAGCAAAACGATTAGCTGGGCAATCGCCGGTGTAATGCTGGCGGTGTCGTTCTCCGCCTTCGCCGATCACGACGATTGGCGCTGGCGTGGTGGTGGGCGCTGGCGTGAGGGCTGGCATCGCGATTGGGGTTTTCGTGGGCCCGATATGGACCGTTGGCGTGGTGGCTATTGGGTCCACGGAGATCATGATGGCCGCCTGGGCTGGTGGTGGGTTGTCGCCGGCCTGTGGTATTTTTATCCGCAGCCGGTCTATCCTTATCCGGAGCCCTATGCTCCACTGTATTACCCTCCGGTTCAGCCGGAATTGCCGATACCGGCACCACCGCCGGTGCAATACTGGTATTATTGTAACGCCGCCAAGGCCTATTATCCCTACGTTCAGACTTGCCCGGGTGGCTGGGTACGCGTGCCTGCCACCCCGTCCGCACCAAATCAGTGATATTGGGAAGGAGTACAGCAATGAGACTGCGTAATCTGGTTTTGAGTACTGCCATAGGCATGGTGCTTGCGGGATGCGTCTCGATCCCGACTGGGCCGAGCGTGGCGGTTATGCCGGGACCTGGCAAACCGTTCAGCCAGTTTCAGGAGGATAATCTTGTCTGCCGCGAATTCGCACGCGAGCAGATTGGCGCCCGGCCGAACGAGATTGCGCACGAACAGGTGTTGACCGGGGCGGCCACCGGAGCGGTGCTTGGCGCGGCGGCCGGTGCGCTCCTGGGCCATGGTCAGGAGGCGGTCGGGACGGGAGCGGGTGCGGGTCTGCTCCTGGGCTCGGCTGCCGGCGCCAATGCCGCTACCGGCAGTACCATGTCTCTGCAGGATCGCTATAACATCGCTTACGAACAATGCATGTACTCCAAAGGCAACCTGATCCCAGGCTATCCGGCGCCGAGGTATTACGCACCACCGCCGCCGTCGGCACCGCCGCCACGCTGAGACCGTCACGCTCCGGCAAGTAGTCCGGCCTGTCTGAATCGACTGCCCAGACCTGTCCTCGGCGAATAGGTCCATGCGGCTCGTTTCGGCTATCTTGCCGGACTTCGCTGCGCTTGGCCCCAATCCGCGGGTTGCCCACTACCCCGGATCGGGTTGCCCGAAGTCATCCCTCAAGTGCTCTACGAAGCGCAAGTCCGCCGAGAACCAGAAAGAACACCGCAGCAATGGCATGGATCCATCGCACCGGAAGGCGGTCGGCGAAGCGATGTCCGAAGACGATCGC
>JAJYEK010000060.1 GCA_021785795.1 Pseudomonadota bacterium | reverse complement strand
GCGAGGGCGTCACGTGCCAGTCCTGCCACATGCCCCATCGACGGCATCTGTGGCGTGGTATCCATGATCCGGCGATGGTGCGGCACGGTCTTCGGATCTCCCTGCGCGTGACCCGCGTGGATGACACCGCAGCCGAGGCGCGCGCAGTCGTCCGCAGCGTCGCCATCGGGCACGACTTTCCGACCTATCTCGTTCCCAAGGTTTACGTGACCCTGTTCGCGATAGGGCCTGATGGCCGCGATGCCCGCGAGATCGCCAGGCAGGTGATCGGACGCAGCGTGAACCTGCAACTGACCCATGAGTTCTTCGACACACGCATACCTCCGGGCGGCAGGAGCGTGCTGACTGCACACCTTGCGCTGAAGCCGCTGCCGGCCACGCAAGTCCGCCTGCGCATCGAGGTCTCGCCGGGCGCGCACTATGAACATCTGTTCCGCCATGAGCTTCGCCACTCGCGGCGTTACGACAAGACCACGGTCGCCATCCTCCGGCAGGCGCTCGCGCAGACCATCGCCGCACGCTACCAGCTGCTCGACCTCGCAGTGCCTGTCCCCTCCGTTGTTGGAGATTCCAGGCGGGTTGTTGCAAATTGAAAGCGCCGCAAGGGCGCGGCCGCTAAATGCTACCAAATGCAACGCCCGGCCCGCTTCAATCCCGCTTAACTGACTGCTTTTAGGCGATATCGATCGCTGGCATGCAATGTGCTTTGCATGACACGCAAGGCACCGTCTGAGCAGCTCATCAACGACTGCATCGGCTGCCACGGGAGGGAGATCCTGGTTTCGAAAAAAAACGCCCGCTCACGCCGGCCTGATCGCCGACTTGCGCACGCACTCCGAAAGGCCTGTGCTGCCTGCCACCAGAGCAGGGACACGAGAGAATTCGTGCGGACTACAAAAGATCATGTGCATCCAAGCGGAAATAAGCGGGGAGGAAAGCTGATCACAACAATTTCGCTCCGGAAGAGCCGCATCGCAAACATCGTCCGGCGCGGGATCGTACCCATCGCGACTCTGGTCATGGCCGGCGCCGCCAGATCCGCGACGGAGGGAGTAACGCTACATTGCGGCCAAAACTACGTGGCCCTCGATTTCTACGTCCTGTCCCGGTATCTCAGCCGGAGCGATACGTCATCGAACGACTTTTCCGGTCCGAACAACTTTTCCTCCGGCGCAGCCGCATCTTGGCATACGAAGATGCCAACGTCACACCCGATGCAACGCGGTTCATCGTCGGAAAATTCAATCCTTTCATCCGCGAAAACCTGGCAGCCTGCTGCGAGCCGCTCACCGTCGATCGCGCAGGGCTGCTTACCTGCACGCCGCTCGTCGCGAGGCACGATTCCGCCACCGAAAAGCGGGGCAATTTGCACAACGCCATGTCCCACCGCCGTCTCGTAGCATTCATCGGGCGACCGGACAACGGCGCCTCACAATGCGGAACATCAGTGGGAACGCACATGCGCCACGTTAAACCGGAAGGATCCGCTGGCCCCATCGCTGCAGTATTTCAGCGCGGCCACACTCGGCCTGCAACTGCGCATGTGGGCGTATTGGCTGCGGGTATCGAAGACCGCCGGCTGCTGACCGCACCGATATGGCCCCCGGTCGCGGCTGGCAGCAACAGGAGTCGCGCGTGGACAAGATCCTGATTATCATGACCAGCGGGCCGGAGACGCCGCGCCGCTGCGCTACCCCGTTCTTCTTTGCCACCTTGGCAGCGGCGATGGACCTCGAAGCACGAGTTTTCTGCACGATTGACGGCACCCTTCTGCTGAAGAAGGGTGTTGCCGAGCAGGTTTTCCCCAAAAAGGACGGACAACCAGCGAGCTACTTCATCAAGCAGGCCATGGACGCCGGAGTCACCTTCGCTGCTTGTACGGCCTCCATGGCGCTGCACGATCTCAAATCGCAGGACCTGATCGACGGTGTCGCGCTGGTCGGCGGCGCCACGATGTGGCAGATGGCGCAGGAAGGAAAAACGCTTGTCTTCTGACCGGAACGTGGCGGAACCGTGGCGGTGAAGAATGCATTATGCATTGATTCACATTGACCTTTGTCAATGTGAATACGCTGAATACCCAGATAATTGTGCATCGCCGGGCCGTGGAGTCCATTGATGTCACAGCCGTTGCAGGGTGAGCCGCCACCTGCTCCCGTCAGGATTTCCATGGGGTGGATGGATTTTCTGCGGGGTTTCTTTCACCCGCCCCTGGAAACCAGCGAGTTCGCCGAACTGCTGGGCACGGCTCAGTCCTCGGTCGTGTTCAATCACTATCGCGCCCGACTCATCCTTTCCCGGGTGCGGGTGCTGGCCATTGTATTCGCCGTGCTCGTTCCGATTTGGATACCGGCGGACATGCTCGTCCTTCCGGGCCCGGTGTGGCGACCGCTCGCGCTTGGACGTATCGCTGCCAGCGCGTGCTTTGCGCTGCTGGCCCGCTATGGGTGCCGCACGCCTACCACGGCCCAGGTGCGCGCGGCGGTGGCATCGCTGTTCTTGATACCTTCCATGTTCTTTCTGTTGTCCCACGCGGTGCTGTTGAACGCGCGCCTCAGCTGGGACGGAGCGATTCTGGCGAGCGGCTACGCCTTTCTTCCGTTCGTGGTGGTGGCCGGAGTGAGCCTGTTTCCGCTTACAGCACCGGAACTGGCAATGCTGCTCGTGCCTTTGCTTGCCGTCGCCAGCATCCCGATAGCCGAAGGAACCGGTTTCCCAATGCCGGCATTTGACGGTGCGGCAGTACTATGGCTGCTCACTCTGGTCGCCGGGGTTGGCGGACTTGCCGCCATCGGCCAGATGATCCTGCAGCGCACGCTGTTTGCCCACTCCGTCATGGACCCGCTGACCGGCCTGCTCAACCGCCGGGGCTTCCGGGAGGTCCTGATGCGAGAGCACGCCCGTGCCGTACGCAATCACGAAGCGTACAGCCTGTTCGTGGTCGATGTAGACCACTTCAAGCTGTTCAACGACGGCTATGGCCACAGCGTGGGCGACCGGGCACTGGCACAGGTGGCCGGGGCCCTCCGCCAGACGCTTCGTGCGCACGACTGGGCCGGCCGCTGGGGCGGCGACGAGTTTCTTTGCCTCTTGCCTGGCGTCGATTCGGAGACTGCCTGGTCGGTCGTGCAACGGCTTCGGCATCAGATCGACGCCCTGACGTTCACCGCCGGAGGTCATCCGGTCGCCTTGACGGTAAGCATCGGGCTCGCCGGGTTTCCGCGCGACGGAGACAGGATCGACGTGCTCCTGGCCAAGAGCGATGCTGCCCTGTACCGGGCCAAAAATCTCGGACGCAACCAGGCCGCCCAGGCCGACAGCCGCGCCCCGGAGCTCTTCACGCTCGGCCGCCAGATCGAAGAGGCGATTGCCGAGGGCAGGCTCCGGCCGGCTTATCAGCCGATCATCAACCTGCAGAGCGGACAGGTGGTGGCCGAGGAGGCGCTGGCGCGCCTGGTCCGGCCGGGCGGGGCGGTGGTGGCGGCCGCGGAATTCATGGCCGCAGCCGAAATCCTGCAGCTGGGCCCGCGCATCGATACCGCGGTGTTCCAGCAGGTTCTCGCACGCTGCGCTGCGCAGCCGCGTACCGGGACATTGCATCCCCTTCAGTTCATCAACTCTTCGGCGGCACTGCTGCACGACCGCGAACTGATACAGGAATGGCTGGACGGGATCCGGTGCGGCGATGAGCTCTGCGGCGGTTGCCTCAATGCCGAAGGCAGGCAACCGTTCGTGATCGAAATCACCGAACGCGAGCTGCTTGGCGATCCGAAGGAGATTATCCGCAACCTGCAGCCCTGGCTCGATTTCGGAATCCGGCTGGCCGTTGACGACTTCGGCAGCGGGTACTCGTCATTTCTCTATCTCGCGGACCTGCCGATATCCTTTCTCAAGATCGAGATGCAGCTGGTCCAGCGCGTACGATCCGAGCCCCGCATCCTGACGATGCTGAAAGGCGTGGCGAACATCGCCCGGGATCTGGGTCTGACCACCATCGCCGAAGGCATCGAAGACGCGGCTACTGCACAGCGGATCCGCGAAGCCGGCATCGACTGGGGCCAGGGCTATTATTTCGGACACCCCGCACTCAGTCCTGCGATGGACCCGGATGGCCCACCTTCCGGGAGT
The DNA here is from genome assembly GCA_021785795.1 of Pseudomonadota bacterium. Next base: position 15,547 of record JAJYEK010000060.1, on the reverse strand, counting down.
CAGGCTGCCGGCACCGCCGGGGCTGAATCGCATCGGTCCGGCTGACCGATTGCGGAACGACGCCGGCGCTGCATGCCGGTGATTCGGCTATCCGACCGGACGGATCTGGCCTGCACTGTCGGAATTGCGGGAACCCCCCACCGCATGATGCCGCCGCGAAGGCAGCAACAAGCAGAGGGGTGGGTTGCGCATCAAGACCGCAGGCGCCATGCGTAACGCCGTGGCGCCTGCGGGACATTCACAATTACTTGACGTCCAGCGCCTTGAGCGTGGCCTTGTTGGCATAACCTGTCGCCTTCAGACCATGCTTGGACTGGAATTCCTTCAGCGCTGCGCGCGTTTTCATGCCCATCTTGCCGTCCACCTTGAGCATGGCGCCGGCCTTGTTCAGCGCTTCCTGGATCGCCTTAACGCGGGCGCTCGCTGCCATCCCCGTGTGCATCTTCTTCGTCGTCTTCATCGTACCCGCCGCCTGCGACGAGCAGGGATTGGCGGGCATCTGAGCCAGTGCCGTAACCGGAACAACAGCAACTCCGGTGGCCAGGATGACGGCGGCGCCGATCAGGGTCGCGCGGAAAGATTTTTTCATGGTGTCTCCCGTAGATGGATTGTTTGCCTGGGTTCCCTTCCGTCCGCCGCCAGAAATTCGGTCATGCACTAAGAACCACACAGCCTCGTCCGGCGGCGGGAAGGGTGCATCAGTATACGCTATGGAGCATTTGTGCCATATGCCCCGGCGACGTCTGCGACAAACTGCCCGCCGCCCGGCATGCCATTAGATCCGGTCTAGACCCCGTCGAGAGGCCGGTCCGCACGCGGCACAGCCCCGATACGAAATCCCTGCCGGCGGGTACAGGCGCAGTTGCCCGATCCGGATCGGGCCGGAAAGGCCGATTCGGGTCCCCGCCGCAATGCGTCGCAGGAAGTTCGGACGGTCCACGTGGTCCACGCTGGACCGGCTGATGCGCCCCCTTCTGGCGCGGCCTCCCTCTTGGCACCGCATTCCTTCCGCACGCTACCGCGAGCCTCCTGTTGCGACGCTCACCGAGAGCGCCGCTGCCCCGCGCTGCGGCAGCCCGGAGGGGTCAGGCTCTCCTCGGGAACATCCGGGCCAAGCAGGTTGTCGGCCGCAATTGTCCGTAGCGGCAAGCCGGTCCCGTCACGACGAAATCCCGATTTGGGCGAATCGCCACTTTGGCATATATTAATATGTTCCCCTGGAAGCGGAAATGCCATGGAATACCGTCCACACAGCGCCGGCTACCTGCGCATTCGCGGGGCGCGCACGCACAACCTGCAAAACATAGACGCCGATCTCCCGCGCGATCAGCTAATTGTCATTACCGGACTTTCGGGATCCGGCAAGTCATCGCTCGCGTTCGACACGCTGTACGCAGAGGGCCAGCGGCGCTACGTCGAGTCCCTGTCGGCCTATGCGCGTCAGTTTCTGGCGATCATGGAGAAGCCGGACGTCGATCTGATCGAAGGCCTCAGCCCCGCCATTTCCATCGAGCAGAAATCCGTCTCCCACAACCCGCGTTCGACCGTGGGAACGGTGACGGAAATCTACGACTACCTTCGCCTGCTATATGCCCGGGTCGGTGAACCGCGCTGCCCGGAACATGGGCTAACGCTGGACGCCCAGACGGTCAGCCAGATGGTGGACCACATCATGGCGCTGCCCGAGGGAACACGCCTGATGCTGCTCGCTCCGCTGGTGCACGAGCGCAAGGGCGAACACGTCCAGTTGCTCGAGAGTCTGCGCTCCCAGGGCTATATCCGCGCACGCGTCGACGGCCACGTCGTCGAACTCGACGAAACTCCCGAGCTAGAGAAAAACCAGAAGCACAATATCGAGGCCGTCGTGGACCGCGTAGTCGTGCGGGCCGGACAGGAGCAGCGGCTAGCGGAATCGCTCGAAACCGCGATCAGGCTGGCCGAAGGCGTGGTGCGTGCAGTCACTCTGCCGGAAGGCGGCGCTCCGGCCGAGGAGCACATTTTTTCCGCACGCTACGCCTGCCCGCAGTGCGGCTACAGCCTGTCGGAACTAGAGCCGCGGCTGTTTTCCTTCAACAACCCTGCCGGCGCCTGTCCGTCGTGCGATGGCCTCGGCGTACGCCAGTTTTTTGATCCCCAACGCATTGTTGCCGACCCAAGCCTCAGCCTTCCGGCAGGCGCCATACGGGGCTGGGACCGGCGGAATGTATTCTACTTCCACATGCTCGAATGCCTTGCGCGGCATTACAAATTCGACTTGGAGGCGCCGTTCGAGGAACTGCCGGAGGAGGTACGCAAGGTCGTTCTCTACGGCAGCGGCGAGGAGTTGATCGCCTTCACCTATCTGAACGACCGTGGCGGTGCCCAGCGTCGCAGGCATCCGTTCGAGGGCGTGATACCCAACATGGAGCGGCGCTACCGGGAGACCGATTCCAACACCGTGCGTGAAGAACTTGCCAGAAATCTCGGATCGCAGCCGTGCCTCGACTGCAACGGCGCCCGTCTGCGGATCGAGGCACGCAACGTGTTCGTGGGTGACAGGCCGATCCAGGAGATCACCCGGCTTCCGGTCGCAGCGGCGCTGGAATTCTTTCGCGGACTCACGCTCACGGGCAAGCGCCGCGAGATTGCTGACAAGATCGTTGTGGAAATCGGCAATAGACTCGGCTTCCTCGTAAACGTGGGCCTAGACTACCTCGCACTCGCACGTTCGGCACAGACCCTTTCCGGAGGCGAGGCGCAGCGCATTCGCCTGGCTTCCCAGATTGGAGCAGGGCTTGTCGGCGTCATGTACGTTCTCGATGAACCGTCCATAGGCCTGCACCAGCGCGACAATGCCCGCCTGCTCGACACACTCCGCCATCTGCGTGACGTGGGGAACACGGTAATCGTCGTCGAGCACGACGAGGATGCGATCCGCGCCGCCGATTATGTGCTCGACATGGGGCCGGGTGCCGGCATTCATGGCGGACGGGTTGTCGCCCAAGGACATCCGGACGAAATCGCGCGCCAGCCGGCATCGATCACCGGCCGGTATCTCGCGGGCACCGAACGCATCGCCGTACCGGCGCGACGCACGCCGGCCGACGGGCAGCGTCAGCTCGTCATTCGGGGCGCGACGGGCAACAACCTGAAAGGCATGGATGTGTCCATTCCTATCGGACTTCTCACCTGCGTTACCGGTGTGTCCGGGTCCGGCAAGTCGACTCTCGTCAATGACACCCTGTTTGCGATCGCCACGCGCCATTTCCATGGAAGCAGCGTCGAACCAGCGCCCTGCGGGGGCATCGATGGCCTGGAGCACCTCGACAAGGTGGTCGACATTGACCAGAGCCCTATCGGGCGCACCCCGCGGTCCAATCCGGCAACCTATACCGGATTGTTCACGCCGTTGCGCGAACTGTTCGCCGGGACCCCGGAGGCACGTGCGCGCGGCTACACACCAGGCCGGTTTTCCTTCAATGTGCGCGGCGGACGCTGCGAGGCGTGCCAGGGCGACGGCCTGATAAAGGTGGAAATGCACTTTCTGCCGGACATATACGTACCCTGCGACGTGTGCAAGGGCATGCGCTACAACCGGCAAACCTTGGAAATCCGCTACAAGGGCAAGACCATCCATGAGGTCCTGAGCATGACAGTGGAGGAAGCTGCAGAGTTCTTCGATGCCATTCCGGTCATCCGGCGCAAGCTTGAGACGCTCATTGATGTCGGCCTTTCGTACGTCACGCTGGGACAGAGCGCCACCACGCTGTCGGGGGGTGAAGCGCAGCGCATCAAGCTGTCGCGCGAGCTGTCCAAGCGCGATACCGGACGCACCCTTTACATACTCGACGAGCCGACTACCGGCCTACACTTCCATGATATCAGGCAGCTCCTGGCGGTGCTGCATCGCCTGCGGGATCACGGCAACACCGTGGTCGTCATCGAGCATAATCTGGACGTCATCAAAACTGCAGATTGGATCATCGATCTCGGCCCGGAGGGAGGTGATGGCGGCGGCCGGATCATTGCCACCGGCACGCCCGAACAACTGGCGGAGCAGACCTCTTCCCATACCGCCCGGTTTCTTGGACCCGTCCTCGAACGCGACCGCAGCCTCAGCGCTCAGCGCAAAATTGGCTGACCTCGCTAGTTGCTGCTTGGATAGGCTGCGGGCGACGCACCCCGGCAAGCGCGGGGCGTTACTGCTTGGCGCTCCGGCACGCCCAAGCCGTGTGAAGGCGGGCTTCTGCGGTACCCGGGAATGCCCCTACTGCATTTGCACCGCATCTCCGGGCTTCAGGCCGAATGTCCCGGCAGCACTGCCCCCATTGACGGCAATCTCGACCAGCTCGCTCGAGTTGAAGTACCAGAAGGCCACTCCGGGCGCTACGGCACTGAATGTCCCCGCATGGCGCAGCGCCTGTCCGCGGATACGCAGGATCTGCCCCGGTCGGACGCTGCTGGTCCGCAGGCCGGTGATGGCGTTCCCGAATGCGTCTATGTATATCACTTCCGGCAGTTCCTCGGGCCAGTCGGCGCCGGCCGGGGCGGTAAGGTCCACCGGACGGGAATCGGGCAGGGTGCCGCATGCCAGCCGGGCCGCCACCGGAGCAAAGAGATCGCGTCCGTGGAACGAGCTGGACAGACGATCCGGACGCCACAGTATCTCCCGACAATCAACGCGCACCGCACGGCGCGCCAGGACATGAAATAGCCCGTTGTCAGGACCGACAAACCAGTACCCGTCGGCCCAAACCATTACGGCCCGGCGCGCACCGCCCACCCCGGGGTCGACAACGCACAAAAATACCGTGGAGACGGGGAACGGGGCGAGCAGGCTCGGCAGAAGATACGCGCCAGCCCGCACGTCCTGGCGGGGAACATCATGCAGCAGATCGACTACAGGAATGCCGGGCGCCAATCGCGCCAGTACAGCATGCAGCTGGCCCACGTACGGTCCGCCCAGGCCGAAGTCGGTAAACAAGGCAATCATATTGCCATGGTAACAGAGAGCGGGATGCAAGGATCACGCGCAACAAAAAGGGGCCGGCGAACGGCCCCTGCCCCTGTGATGCCGGCAGAAACCCGTTCTAGGCCTGCCTATGATTGCCGCCGAAACCCTGCGGCGATTTCGCGTTCAGCCTTTTGCCGCTGCTTCCCCGGAACTAACGGCCTCGCCAGCACCGGTCTCGGGTCGATCCACAAGCTGCACCAGCGCCATGGGGGCGCAGTCGCCGGCACGATAGCCGAACTTCAGGATGCGCAGATACCCGCCCTTTCGGTCGCGGTAGCGCACACCCAAGACATCAAACAGCTTCGTCACAGCCTCGCGGTCACGCAGGCGCGCAAAGGCCAGACGCCGGTTCGCGACGCTCGCCGACTTCGCCAAAGTGATCAGCGGCTCGGCGACACGCCGCAGTTCCTTCGCCTTGGGAAGGGTGGTCTGAATCTGCTCATGACGGAACAGCGACGCTGCCATGTTCTTGAACAGGGCTTCGCGGTGGCTGCTTGTGCGGTTGAGCTTACGGCCGCTCTTGTGGTGACGCATTGCTTATACCTCTCCCGTCAGGCGGATTCCTTCTCCGGAGCCTTGGTCTTGATCGATGTCGGTGGCCAGTTTTCAAGCTTCATGCCGAGCGACAGCTGATGGGTGGCCAGGACATCCTTGATTTCGGTCAGCGATTTTTTACCCAGATTGGGCGTCTTCAGCAACTCCACCTCGGTACGCTGCACCAGATCCCCGATGTAGAAGATGTTTTCGGCTTTAAGGCAATTCGCCGAGCGCACAGTGAGTTCTAGGTCGTCTACCGGCCGCAGCAGCAGCGGATTGATGTTCGGTGCCGGCGACTCGATTGCCTTGGCTTCGGGACTCTTTAGGTCCACGAAGATGGAGATCTGGTCCTGCAGGATGTTTGCCGCGCGGCGCACGGCCTCCTCCGGATCAATCGCCCCATTGGTCTCGATATCGAGCACCAGCTTGTCCAGATCCGTGCGCTGCTCCACGCGCGCGTTCTCTACCGAGTAGGAGACGCGCCTCACCGGGCTAAACGAGGCATCAAGCTGCATGACTCCGATTTCCCGGCTTTCTTCCATCGACCGTGCAGTAACTGGCTGATAGCCGCGGCCACGCATAATCTTCAGGTCCATTGAAATCGAGCCGTTCTTCGTCAGCGTGGCGATGAGGTGCCCCGGATTGACGACTTCCACGTCCTGATCGAGGCTGATGTCACCTGCAGTAACCGGACCCGGACCCTTCTTTGCAAGCTTCAGCGTGGTCTCTTGGCGGCTGCCGTGCATCCGCATGGCCAGAGACTTGAGGTTCAGCAGAATGTCGATCACATCCTCCTGCACACCCTCGATGCTGGAGTATTCGTGCAACACACCCTCTATCTTGACCTCGGCGATGGCGCAGCCGGGCATCGACGACAGGAGAATGCGGCGCAGGGCGTTGCCGAGAGTGTAGCCGAACCCCCGCTCCAGCGGCTCCAGCGTGATTTTGGCACGCGCGGCGCCCATGCTTTGCACGTCGACCAGCCTTGGCTTGAGAAATTCCGTTGCAGAACTCTGCATAGTGTGTCCTCGCTTGAACCAGCGCCCTGTTACTTGGAGTAGAGCGCGACAACCAGATGTTCGTTGATATCCGACGGCAGGTCCCCGCGCTCGGGCACAGCCTTGAAGACACCCTTCATGGCCTTGGGGTCGACCTCGACCCACTCCGGAAACCCGCGCTGTTCGGCAGCCTCGAGCGCCGCCTTGATCCGCAGCTGCTCCCTCGCCGAAGAAGTAATCGCAATTTCGTCGCTCGCACGTACCTGGTAGGAAGGAATATTGGTACGCTTGCCATTAACCAGGATTGCATTGTGCCGTACGAGCTGGCGCGCTTCTGTGCGCGACACGCCGAAACCCATCCGGAACACCACGTTATCCAGGCGGCACTCGAGCAGCGAAAGCAGGTTTTCGCCGGTGGAGCCGCGACGCCTGTCCGACTCGGCGTAATAGTTGGCGAATTGGCGCTCCAGAATTCCGTATATACGACGCAGCTTCTGCTTTTCACGCAGCTGCGCACCGTAGTCCGAGGCGCGGCCGCGTCGCTGGCCATGCTGGCCGGGCGCATAGGCACGCTTTTCTACTGGGCATTTCTCCGTAAAGCACTTCTCGCCCTTGAGGAAGAGTTTTCCTCCCTCGCGGCGACATTGACGGCATTTCGAATCGGTATAGCGTGCCACGTATCTCTCCGTTGATCCCGCTGGGATTTAAACGCGACGTCTCTTGGCCGGCCGGCAGCCGTTGTGCGGAATCGGCGTGACGTCAATGATATTGCTGATCTCGTAACCGATGACATGCAGGGCGCGTACCGCCGAGTCACGCCCCGGTCCGGGGCCTTTCACCTTGATCTCCAGCGCCTTGACCCCGAACTCCTGGGCGGCGCGGCCGGCCTTGTCCGCCGCGACCTGTGCGGCAAAGGGCGTGCTCTTGCGTGATCCCTTGAATCCCGCGCCTCCGGCTGTCGCCCACGCCAGTACATTTCCCTGACGGTCGGTAATCGTAATGATGGTGTTGTTGAACGAGGCGTGGATGTGCGCTATGCCTTCCGCAACGCTCTTGCGTGCACGCTTCTTTGCCTTCGGTGCTGCAACATTCGATGTTGGAGTTGCCATTCAGGTTCCCGTAAATCCAGTCTATTTTCTGATCGCTTTGCGCGGACCCTTGCGGGTACGGGCATTGGTGCGGGTTCGCTGCCCACGCACCGGCAGACCGCGACGGTGGCGCAGCCCGCGAAACGTGCCAAGATCCATCAGGCGCTTGATGTTCATCGACACGGTGCGCCGCAGGTCCCCCTCAACGGTGAACTTGGCCACTTCGGCGCGAAGCTTGTCGACCTCCGCGTCGGTGAGATCCTTGACCTTGGTGGTCGAGGCCACTCCGGCGCCGGTGCAAATCAGGTGGGCACGCGGACGGCCAACGCCGTAAATCGAGGTCAGCGCAATCTCGACGTGCTTGTGATTCGGAATGTTGATGCCTGCAATACGGGCCATTCAGCCTATCTCCAGCTCTGCTTTTTCCCGCGCGTAAACGCGGAAGAATATGTCAACTATGCTAAAAAATCAACGGGTACGGAACCGCTCAGCCCTGACGCTGCTTATGCGTCGGATCCGAGCAGATGATACGCACCACGCGCTTGCGCCGAACCACCTTGCAGTTGCGGCAAAGTTTCTTGACCGAGGCCCGAACCTTCATCTCTTTACACTCCCGTTAGTGGCGCCGGAGGCGCCGCTGCCCGCTACCTCTGCTCAGTGCGGAATGCCCATTCCGCCGCCGGTCAGATTGGCCCTTTTCAGCAGGCTCTCGTACTGATGGGACATGAGATGAGCCTGCACCTGGGCCATGAAATCCATGCACACGACCACGATGATCAACAACGATGTGCCGCCAAAATAGAACGGTACGTTCCATTTGACGATGAGAAACTCCGGCAGCAAGCACACCAGGGTCACGTACAGCGCACCGGCAAACGTCAGACGCGTCAACACGCCGTCGATGTAGCGCGCGCTCTGTTCCCCAGGCCGGATTCCGGGGATGAACGCTCCCGATTTCTTCAGATTATCCGCCATGTCCTTCGGATTGACGGTCATGGCGGTGTAGAAGAAACAGAAGAAGATAATGGCGGTCGCGTAGAGGATCACGTATATGGGCTGTCCCGGCGATAGCGTCGTGGCGATATCCTGCAACCATCCCATGCCTTTGGTATGCCCGAACCAGCTGCCGAGCGTGGCCGGAAACAGGATGATGCTCGACGCGAATATCGGCGGAATAACGCCCGACATGTTGATCTTGAGCGGCAAATGGCTCGTCTGCCCAGCATACATCTTCCGCCCCTGCTGTCGCTTGGCATAGTTCACCGTGATGCGGCGCTGCCCGCGCTCGACAAACACCACGAACCCAGTCACCCCGATGGCAATCACGAACAGCACCAGGACAAACAGCGGCTGGAACGATCCCGTACGGGCCAGCTCGAGCGTGTTGCCCACCGCCCCCGGGAGACCGGCCGTGATTCCAGCAAAGATGATCATCGAAATGCCGTTGCCCACGCCGCGCTCGGTCATCTGCTCTCCGATCCACATGAGGAACATGGTTCCGCTGACCAGCGTGATGACCGATACCACCTTGAAACCGATACCCGGCGAAATCACCACGGGTATGCCGCCGGCCCGCTGCCCGGCAAGTGCGATGGTTATGCCCAGCGCCTGAAACATGGCCAGAAACACCGTGGCATAGCGGGTGTACTGGGTTATCTTGCGCCGTCCGGCCTCGCCCTCCTTGTTAAGCTCTTCCAGGGAGGGGATTACCGTCGTCAGCAACTGTATGATGATCGACGCGGAAATGTACGGCATGACGCCCAGGGCAAACACCGAAAATCTGCCAAGCGCACCACCCGAAAACATATTGAACAGACCGACGATCGACCCCTGGTTCTGGCGGAACAGCTCCGAGAGCGCCACCGCATTGATGCCCGGCACCGGAATGTGGGCGCCGATACGGAAGACCACCAGCGCTGCCACCACAAAAAACACCCGCTGCTTGAGGTCTGTCAGCTTCCCGCCGAGCAGACCAGCACCAGCCCCAGACTGTGCAACACCGCGTGCCATCAGGCCTCGACTTTCCCGCCGGCCCGGGTAATGGCCTCCAGGGCACCCTTGGTGACTGCAATGCCCTTCAGCGTCACCGGCCGCTCCAGCGTACCCGCCAGAAACACCTTGGCGCGCAGCACATTGGCTGCAACCAGGTTGGCTGCCTTGAGTGCGGCGAGATCCACCACATCGACGTCGAGCTTTCCGAGCGCCTGCAGGCGCACCTCGCCGACCAGCGCCTGCTGCGCCGAGCGGAATCCGCGCTTCGGCAGCCGGCGCTGCAGGGGCATTTGTCCGCCTTCGAATCCCACCTTGTGATAACCACCTGCGCGCGCACGCTGACCTTTATGGCCGCGGCCGGAGGTTTTGCCCAGGCCGGAGCCACCGCCGCGCCCCAGGCGCTTCGGGCCGGACTTGCTGCCGCCCGCGGGCTTGAGTGTGTTGAGCCGCATTGTCAGACTTCCTCGCACTTGACCATGTACGCCACCGTGCGGATCATGCCACGCACGGCTGGGGTATCTTCGACTTCAACGGAATGCCGGATGCGGCGCAGCCCCAGTCCCTTGACGCAGGCGATATGCCGCTTGCCAGTCCCGAAGGGGCTGCGAACCAGGGTGACCTTCAGCTTCTTTCCGGCGCCGGTGTTCTGGGTATTGGTCACGGCCGTGCTCCTTATCCGGTGATTTCCTCCACCGTCTTGCCGCGCTTGGCGGCGATCTCGGCGGGGTTACTGATTGCCTGCAGTGCCTTGATGGTGGCACGCACGACGTTTATCGGGTTGCTGGAGCCGATGCACTTGGCCAGAACATCGTTGACGCCGGCCACTTCAAACACCGCCCGCATGGCGCCTCCGGCTATGATTCCGGTCCCTTCCGAGGCGGGGCGCATCACGACCTTGGCCGCACCATGCTCGCCCGAAACGGAATAGTGCAGGGTTCCCTTCTTAAGGCTCACCTTAACCATGTTGCGGCGCGCGTCATCCATGGCCTTCTGCACCGCCACCGGCACCTCGCGCGCCTTGCCCTGGCCCAGACCGACACGCCCATCGCCATCCCCCACGACGGTCAGGGCCGCAAAACCGAACTGCCGGCCACCCTTGACCACCTTGGCAACGCGATTGACGCTGATCAGCTTCTCGCGGAGATTGTCTCCGCGTCCTTCGGTATCCGAATCCGCCACCTTGCTTGCCCTCAGAATTCCAGACCGTTTTCGCGCGCCGCATCCGCAAGCGCCTTAACACGGCCGTGGTACTTGAACCCAGATCGATCGAATGCCACGCGCGTAACGCCCGCCGCCTTGGCCTTCTCGGCGATGCGCCTTCCGATCGTGCCCGCAGCGGCAATATTGCCCCCGGACTTCAGCTCCTTGCGCACCTCTGCCTCCAGCGTCGAGGCGCTCGCCAGAACCTGGCCACCGCTCGGATCGATCACCTGGGCATAAATGTGGCGCGGGGTGCGGTGCACGCACAGCCGCGCAACCTGCAAAACTGCGATTCTCTGGCGTGTCTTGTGGGTGCGCCGTGCGCGTGATTGTGCCTTGTTCATAATTGACTGCCTGCCTCGACAATGACTTGCAAAAAGACTACTTCTTCTTGGCCTCTTTGCGGACCACGTGCTCGTCCGAATAGCGCACGCCCTTGCCCTTGTACGGTTCCGGCGCCCGATAATCCCGGATCTCCGCCGCCACTTGACCAACCATCTGCTTGTCCGAGCCGCGCACCACGATCTCCGTCTGGCTGGGTGTTTCTATGGTGATGCCATCCGGAATCGCGTACGCCACTGGGTGCGAAAAGCCGAGCGACAGGTTGAGGTTCCTGCCCTGCACCGCCGCACGGTAACCTACCCCAATGATGGTGAGCTTCTTTTCGAAACCCTTGCTCACACCCGTGACCATGTTGTTCACCAGCGCCCGCGTCGTCCCGGACATGGCATTGGAAAGAGCAGTCTGGTCCACCGCCTCGAACGTGACCTTCCCGTCGTCCAGCGACAACTTCACGAGGGGATGGACGTTGTACTGAAGTTGGCCCTTCGGCCCTTTGACGCTCAGCACGCTGCCTGCAAGCTTCGCGTCGACGCCCTTTGGGATGTTGACCGGATATTTTGCAATTCTTGACACTGTTCTGCACCTATCTCAGGAAACGACGCACAGCACTTCGCCACCGAGCCCCGCCTTGCGTGCGGCCCGGTCACTCATGATGCCCTGCGACGTCGAGATGATTGCCACTCCCAGCCCCCCGCTGACCTGAGGCAGGCTGTCTTTGCCGCGGTATCTGCGGCAACCCGGGGTGCTGACACGCTCGATGCGCTCAATGACGGGATTTCCGGCATAGTACTTGAGGCGGACCTCAAGAACCGGCTTTCCATCCGAGTCGCTGACCCTGAAATCCTCGATGTACCCTTCATCCTTCAGTACCTGCGCGATCGCCCGCTTGATCGAGGACGATGGCATCCGCACGCCGATCTTCTCGGCAGTCTGGCCGTTGCGGATGTGGGTCAGCATATCGGCTATGGGGTCGGTCATGCTCATGGTTCAATGTTCCTGTCTGTGCCGGTACGCCGCTACCAGCTTGCCTTGACTACGCCAGGCGCCTCGCCGCGCATCATCACCTCACGCAGCTTGCTGCGGCTCAAGCCGAATTTCCGGTAATAGCCGCGCGCGCGTCCCGTAACGGCGCAGCGGTTGCGGATCCGGCTGCGACTCGAGTCCCGCGGCAGTTTCTGCAGCTCAAACTGCGCCTGATAGCGTTCTTCGTCGCCGAGCTTCGTGTCGCAGATCATGGCCTTCAGTTCGGCGCGCCGCTTGGCGTATTTCGCCACCAGCGCCTTGCGCTTTTCGTCGCGCAGTACCATCGATTTCTTTGCCATGTACCCCTCAGCTCTTGATGGGAAAGTTGAAGGCCGCCAGCAGCGCACGGGCCTCGTCATCGGTCCTTGCGCTGGTCGCTATGGATACGTCCATGCCACGCAACGCATCGATCTTGTCGTAATCGATTTCCGGAAAAATGATCTGTTCCTTGATACCCATCGAATAGTTGCCGTTCCCGTCGAACGAACGGCTCGACAGGCCGCGGAAATCACGCACCCGGGGTATGGCGATCGTAATGAGCCGATCGAGGAACTCATACATGCGCGCACGCCGCAGCGTCACTTTGCACCCGATGGGCCAGTTCTCACGCACCTTGAAGGCCGCAACCGACTTGCGCGCCCGCGTCATGACCGGCTTCTGCCCGGCAAGCTTCTCCATATCGGACATGGCGTTCTCCAGCACCTTGCGGTCAGCCAGCGCCTCGCCCACGCCCATATTGAGCGTGATATGGGTTATTCGGGGCACCTGCATCGGGTTCTTGTACCCGAACTTCGCCATCAGCTGCGGTACCACCGTCTTCCGATAATATTCTTGCAATCTCACCATCTCGACTTTACCCGTCAGCTATCGGCGACTTCGCCGCCATGGCGGAAGAACCGCACCTTGCGGCCGTCTTCCAGGGTCCGGAAACCGATCCGCCCGCCCTTTTCATTCGCGCTGTTGAACAGCGCCACATTCGAAACATGGAGGGGTGCTTCCTTGTCCATGATCCCGCCGGTGATATTCTTGTTCGGGTTCGGTCGGGTGTGGCGCTTCACCATGTTTACGTTTTCGACCAGCACACGATCATCCTGGAGAATGCGCAGCACCGTGCCATGCTTTCCCCTGTCCTTACCCCTGCGGACAACAACCTGATCGCCTTTGCGTATTTTTCGCATAATCCTCGGCCCTCACAGTACTTCCGGTGCAAGGGAAATGATCTTCATGAATTTCTCGCTGCGTAGCTCCCGGGTCACCGGCCCGAAAATGCGGGTCCCGACGGGCTGGTGCTGCGGATTGAGCAGCACTGCTGCATTCGTGTCAAAGCGGATCACAGAACCGTCCGCCCGGCGTACGCCCTTGCGCGTCCGCACGATCACCGCATCGTAGACATCACCCTTCTTCACACGGCCCCGCGGGATGGCCTCCTTGATGCTCACCTTTATGATGTCCCCAATTCCGGCATAGCGGCGCTTTGATCCACCGAGCACCTTGATGCATTGCACAGTTTTGGCTCCGCTGTTGTCCGCCACCGACAACATGCTCTGCATCTGAATCATGACCTAACTCCGCACTCGAACTTGTTATCCCGCATTTCCCGCGGTAAAGCGGTTGATTTTATCACTACACGGGGGCGCAGCAAACTGCCTGCGGCCGTGGCCTATACCGCGACGGCCTTCTCCAGCACCTTCACCAGCTTCCAGGTCTTGGTCTTCGACAGCGGCCGACATTCCTCGACAAGAACCAGGTCCCCTTCCTTGCAATCGTTGTTCTCGTCGTGCGCATGCAGCTTCGTGCGGCGGCGTATGAACTTTCCGTAAAGCGGATGCCCGACCTGCCAATCAACCACGACCGTGATGGTCTTGTTCATCTTGCTGCTGACCACGCGACCGCTGACGGTGCGTGCGGTGCGCGCCTGTTCACTCATTGCCGGCTACCCCTTTTTCGTTCATCACCGTGCGGATACGCGCAATATCGCGCCTCACCTTGCCGAGCCGCGAGTTGTTCGCAAGCTGTCCGGTCGCCTTCTGCATCCGCAGATTGAACTGCTCCTGCAGGAGTCCGTTAATCTCTTGGACCCGACCTTCTGCCGACATACCACGGATTTCTTTCGCTTTCATCGCTGCACCTGTCAAATCACCTGGCGGGCCACGAACGTCGTACGCACCGGCAGCTTGGCTGCCGCGAGTCTGAACGCACTCCTCGCCTCGACCTCACCAATGCCCTCCATCTCGTATAGCACCGTGCCGGGTTTGATCTCTGCGACCCAGTACTCCGGGTTGCCCTTGCCGCTTCCCATGCGGACTTCCAGTGGCTTCTTCGAGATAGGCTTGTCGGGGAATATGCGGATCCACACCCGTCCGCCACGCTTGATCGAGCGCGTCAACGCACGGCGCGCAGCCTCAATCTGACGCGCGGTAACCCGTCCACGCGTCGTGGCCTTCAGTCCGAACTCACCGAAACTCACCTTGTTGCCGCGCGTTGCGACTCCACGGTTGCGGCCCTTGTGCTGCTTGCGATACTTGGTTCTCTTTGGCTGCAACATCTGCGTTTCCCCGTATCAGGCCGTGGCCTTTTTGGCCGTATCCTGCTCAGCCTGGACCTGTTCCGAGCGGTCCAGAATCTCGCCCTTGAATATCCACACCTTAACGCCGATGACGCCGTAGGTGGTGTGCGCCTCGGCCGCGCCGTAGTCGATGTCCGCGCGCAGTGTATGCAGCGGCACGCGGCCCTCGCGGTACCATTCGGTGCGTGCGATTTCAGCGCCGTTCAGACGGCCCGCGCACATGATCTTCACGCCCAGCGCACCCAAGCGCATGGCATTGGTGACCGCACGCTTCATGGCGCGCCGGAACATGATGCGTTTTTCCAGCTGTTGGCAGATGTTTTCCGCCACAAGGAGCGCGTCCAGTTCTGGCTTGCGCACCTCCTCGATCGCGATGTGGACCGGCTGTCCAGCGGTCCGCGTCAGCTCCTGGCGCAGCTTCTCGATGTCCTCACCCTTCTTTCCGATGACGATTCCGGGGCGCGCTGTATGAACCGTGATGTTGATACTCTGCGCCGGCCGCTCGATCATCACTGTGCTGACCGCGGCGTGCGCCAGCTTCTTCTTGATCCGGCTGCGCAGCATTATGTCCGAGGCCAGATTGGCCGAATAATGCTTGCTGCCCGAATACCACTTGGCTGTCCAGTCGCGTATGATTCCCAGACGCAGCCCGGTCGGATTGATCTTCTGGCCCATCAGTTGCCCCCTTTCTTCGCCTTGCGCGCACCCTTGGCACGCGCGGCATCCGACACCGTAATGGTGATATGGCTGGTGCGCTTGAGAATCCGCGCGCCACGTCCCTTCGCACGGGCATGAAAGCGCTTCATGG
>JAJYEK010000059.1 GCA_021785795.1 Pseudomonadota bacterium | reverse complement strand
TGACTGCCGAACTCAACCTTGCAGCTGTCGAAAGCGCGCGCGCCAAGGCTGACGACCGCGTTCATCTGGCGCTCGACCAGCTCAAGCTGGCCATGGGAATGCCGGTTGACGACCCGATTGCACTCCTCCCCTGGCGGGAGCCGGCGGTCGAACCTCTCGATCCGCTGCCGGTACTGGAACAGCGCGCACTCGCTGCACGCAAGGACCTTGAGGCGGCGCGCTCGATGGTATCGGCCAGCGCTGCCAGCATCGACGAGGCGCACGCTGCATTCAAGCCGCAGGTGAGCCTTGTCGCAACCAGCGACTGGTACAGCCACCACCTCGGCTTCGCCGCCAACTCCCAAAGCATCATGGGCGTGGTCAGCATAAACCTGTTCAGCGGCAACCGAGACACCAGCGAACTTGATGATGCCCGCGACCGGAAGACCGAATCGGAACTGCGCGCGCTGAATCTGCAGCAGGATATTCTCAATCAGGTACGTGCTGCCTACTACGGGGTCCGGGAGGCAATGGCACGGCGCAGGATCGCGGCAGCGAACGTCGCCAGGGCAAGGCAAACCGTGCGCCTGGTCAAGAAGCGCTATGGCGAGGGCCGAACGATACTGCTTGATGTGCTCAACGCGGAACAGTTGCTGGTGGAAGCCCGCAATGAAAAGCTCGCATCCTCGCTGGATCTGGCGACTAATCAGGCGGCACTGGCCCTGGCGGAAGGCACACTGGCCCCGCCGCAATGATAGCAGGTAAGGAGTCCGGAAATGGGCCATAGATTCATGCGGCCGGGAGCGCCGGCGACAGCACTGCTGTTGTCTTTGGCGCTCGCGGCGTGCGCTGGCAAACCTGCATCGGCGCCGCTTGTGCTTCCCCCGCTCTTGCGGCCGGTCATGACACTCAGGTCTCCACCATCGGCCGTGACCGAGGTGCTCATCCCGCCGGCGGCATTTGTGGTGCGGGGAGGCATTCCCGGGGTGTTCGTCTTGCGGGACGGGCTCGCCCGCTTCCGCATGGTCAGAGCCGGAAAACTCGTCGATGGCCGGCTTGAAGTTCTGAGCGGCCTGTCGGGCAACGAGACCCTGGTTCTCGGGAATCTCGCCGACGTACATGACGGCAGCCCGATCACGGTGCGCCGAAAATAGAAGCCGACAAAGGGGAAACCGTGTCCGAGCCGACGAATCCGCACAAGCGCGAGAACGATGCACACCGCATGAACCTTGCCGGGCGCATTACGAGCTACTTTGTCGACAGCAAGGTGACCGTCCTTATTCTAATCGTTTCCGTACTCGCCGGAGCGCTGGCACTCAGCTCGACTCCGCGCGAGGAGAATCCGGAAATCGTGGTTCCGGCAGCCAACATCATCGTCACCAAACCCGGCGCCTCGCCCAAGGAGGTCGAACAGCTGATCATCAAGCCGCTGGAGGCGATCCTGCAGGGCCTCACGGGGGTCGACCATACATACGGAATCGCCACGGAGTCCATGGGCATCGTAACCGTCCGGTTCAAGGTCGGAGAGAACCGGGAGGCATCGATGGTCAGGCTCTACGACCGCATCATGAGCAACCTTGACCGTATGCCGCCCGGCACCAACCTGCCGCTTGTGAAGCCGGTAAATGTGGACAACGTGCCGATAATGACCATCACGCTTTCCTCGGCCACCATGGATGACTACGACTTGCGGCGGGTGGCCGACGACGTGCTGGAGCATCTGCGCCGCGTCAAGGGAACATCTCTGACTTATCTTCTGGGAGGACGCCGGCGACAGATCAATGTAAACCTCGATCTGGATAGAATGCGTCACTACAACGTCAGCCTCTTCGACATCCGCAGGGTACTTGAGGCAACCAACGTCGATATTCCATCCGGCACCTTGGTCAGCAACGGCAGGGTGAGCACGGTCATCGCCGGCGGCATGCTGCGCAACGCCCATGAGGTGCGCAATCTCGTTGTCTCCCTCTACGGCCATAAGCCGGTTTATCTGAAGGACATCGCAACCATAACCGACGGTCCCGGTGATATCACGTACGTGCACCGCATCGGCTACGGTCCGGCCTATACCGGGGTGCGCAGCCCGGACTTTGAGGAACCGGCGGTGACCATTGCGATCGCGAAGACCAAGGGCACCAATGCCGTAGCGGTAGCAAGCGCTGTTCTGTCGGAGCTCCACCGCATACAGCCGCAGCTGATCCCGCCAGCGGTACACGTCGATATCACGCGCGACGACGGGAAGCGCGCGAACGAGGCGGTCAATACACTGATCGAGCACCTGACGATCGCCATTGCTACCGTGGTGCTGCTGCTGGTGGTATTTCTCGGATGGCGGGCAGCCAGTATTGTCACGATTACCATTCCGCTGATCATGTTCATCACACTGGCGGTCGGCATGGCCGCTGGCCAGAGCCTGAACCGCATCACGCTGTTCGCGCTCATCCTTTCGCTCGGCCTCATGGTGGACGACTCGATCGTAGTCATCGAGAACATATTCCGCCATTACAGCAGGAAGGGCGCCGACCGTCTCGCCGGGGCGGTGCGCGCAGTCAACGAGATCGGACGGCCCACCAATCTTGCGACTTTCACCGTGATACTCGCGTTCCTGCCGATGTTCTGGGTCCACGGCATGATGGGACCATACATGGCACCCATACCGTTCAACGTCCCGGTGGCCATGATCACGTCTCTGGCCATTGCCTACTCGGTGGCGCCCTGGGCGGCATACCGCTGGCTCCACCTCAAGCCCGGGCAGCACGTGGAAGGACATGCACCGGGAAGGCTGGAGAGAGGCTACGCCGCAATCATGGGCAAGCTGCTCGACAAGCGCGGTTTGCGGATCGGATTTTTCGTGGGCATAGCGCTGCTTATGCTGCTGGTCCTCGCCATGCCTATATTCAGGCTTGTTCAGTTTAAGATGCTGCCCAAGAACAATGCCGATACGTTCAATATTACCGTGGACATGCCGGCTGGCACCGCGCTCGAGCAAACCGATCGCGTGGTCCGAAGGATCGGGGATATTCTGCGTACAACGCCGGATGTCACCAACTTCGAGGCGACGGTGGGGCGTCCGGGGGTCATCGATTTCAACGGCCTGCTGCGGGGTTCGACCTTCAAGACGGGACCGCAGTACGCCGAGGTGCGCGTCAACCTGAAGGACAAGCGCTACCGCAGCAGGAGTTCCATCCAGATAGTGCGGTCGCTACGGCCCGCCATCACGAGACTCGAAGCCAGAACCGGCGCCAACATCAAGCTGGTCGAGGAACCACCGGGACCGCCGGTGCGTGCCACCGTACTGGCCGAATTGTATGGACCGAGCTACAGCAAGCTGCGCCAGATAGCCAAGGAAGTGCGCTACGACGTATTCGCCAAGACCAAGGATGTGGTTGACATTGACGACAGCGACACGGCGGACACGACGCAATACCGCATCGTGGTCGATCGCCGGAAAGCGGCGCTCGCCGGGATACTGCCTGTAGAAGTTGCACAGACCCTGCAGGCATTTCTCGGTGGGTACGATGCCGGCGCCGTGCACATCGCCAGGGAAAAGGAGCCGGTGTTCATTCATTTCCAGATTCCGGTCTCAGACCGCGTTCTACCGACCGACCTATACAATATCTTTTTCACCAACCCGGCAGGCAACGAGATTTCTCTGGGCAAGATCGCACAGATCCGGCCGGTTGAAGCCCCCAAGCCGATTCTCTTCCAGGATCAACGGCCGGTCGTATATGTGACCGGAGAAATGGGCACCGGAAGTCCGGTGTATGCGGTCCTGCACATGTGGCAGTACCTTCGCACGCACCGGCTTCCGGATGGCGTGAAGCTCAAACAGGACTTCATGTCCTACCCTGCCACGACCAGTTACGGCTTGCGCTGGGGCGGCGAAATGCGTCTCACGCTGGATGTGTTCCGGGATCTGGGGCGCGCATTCGCGGTTGCGATCGTGCTTATTTACGTGATCCTGGTTGCCTACTACCGGTCGTTTGTGATTCCGCTTATTGTGATGGGGGCGATACCTTTGACCATCATTGGCGTATTTCCGGGGCACGCGATCATGGACCTAATCGAAGGGCATTACTACTTCACCGCAACGTCCATGATCGGGGTAATTGCGCTTGCCGGCATCGTCGTGCGCAATTCACTGCTGCTGATCGATTTCATCCTGGATTTCCGCCGCGCCGGACACGGGCTGCGCGAGGCCGTGGTCCAGGCCGGCACCACGCGCATGCGGCCGATCCTGCTGACTGCGTTCGCGATCATCCTGGGCACGGCGGCCATGGTCACCGATCCGGTCTTCGGCGGGCTGGCCATATCGCTCATATCGGGCACCTTTGCCTCGACCGTGCTGACGCTGTTCGTGATTCCCCTCGTATACTACGTTTATGAAGGGCGCCGTGAAGGGAAGGGCGTCGCCCCCGCGTAAGCCCCTGTCTGGCAGGGCCAGTGGATGGCCGCCCGCGCGACACGCGGCTTGCTGACCGGGCCACCAGAATTCGCTGTTGCGGTTATGCTGTTGCAGAAGCCGGCCGGCCGGCTTAGACTGCCTCTGCCCGCCGAATTTGAGCCGTGGGTACCGTATCTCAGGGAATCAGAACAATCATGCGGAGGGAACCGTGAAACGCTACCACGATACCATCAACAAGCGCTCACGCCTTATCGATGCCCCGGTAATTGGATCCAACGGCAGCACTGCTGCGCTGGCCGCCTTCGACCCGAAGGCGCTAAAGCACCGCATCGCATCAGCCTTGCGCATCCAGAACGACTATTTTCCTTGCTTTGACTGGACTTTCCCCCCGCCTATTACTCCGAAATCCCGCGCTCCGGTAAACGCAATGACGCTGTTCTCCGAGCCGACGGTGGTGTGCGGACGCTACAGCATCTATGCACATGTGCCGTTCTGTGCATCACTGTGCAGATTCTGTTACTACCCGGTCATTCCCGGAAGCCACGAAGACGAGATGCAGCGGTACGTGGATTACCTGTTGCGTGAAATGGCGGCGTATGCGCCGGCGCTTGAACACAGTCGTTGCGAGTCGGTTTATATCGGCGGTGGCACACCGACCTACCTTGGCGACCGCCTGCTGCAGCGGCTGCTCGATGGCATACACCGGAACTTCCGTTTTACCGAAGATGCTGAGGTGAGCATCGAGTCGGCACCCGGGACGATCCCGCGTGACCGTCTGGCGTTGCTGTTGGGACTTGGTGTGAACCGGGTGAGCTACGGGATACAGTCGCTCGATTCCGCGATGCTGGCAGGCCTGAACCGTGACTACTCTGTGCCGGCAGCCATCGCGGAGATCAGTCAGGCGGTTGAGATTATCGGCAACGTCAACGTGGACACCATGTATGGATTCGAGGGCGAGGCCGACGGTGCGCTGGCCGGCACACTTACGCAGCTCATCGGGCTTGGGGTTCCGGGGCTGTCGATCTATTCGCTCGACTCACAGCGTTGCGACCACGACCGCGTTCGGTTCCTGCCGGCCCGTGACGAACATCATGAACGCAAGCTTGCCATATTCCGTCATGCCAGACAGCTCTTGGACCAGGAGGGGTTCGAGCCTGTTCTGCAGAATATTTTCATCCGTCCGGGACGCGCCTCGTTCCGCCACCAACTGCGCCGCTGGGAAAATGTTCCACTCGTTGCCCTGGGCATATCGTCGATGGGTTACGCGCCGCGGGTGCTCTATCAGAACCACATCGGGCTAAAGAACTATTACCGCTCTCTCGATGAAGGCCAACTTCCGGTTCTGGAGACAGAGCGCATCACGCCGGAATTGGAGATGGCGCGGGAACTGGTGAGTCAGCTGCGTTTTACCGCGGTCAACGTCCGTCACATCGACGAAAAATACGGGGTGGATGTTCAGGCGACATACAGGGACCTGATATCGGCGTTGTCCGAACTGGGTTATCTTGAGGTCCACAAAGGAACCCTGCGGCTCGCGGAAGACGCCGCTGCCTACAACAACATCATCCCCATGCTATTTGCACCGGATGCCTTCAAGCAGGCCCTGTTCGACCTTCCCGAGGAATACCGCGAGCAGTTTCCACTGCCTTTCGTGCTCACCCAGGTCGGGGCGACACAGAACCGGCCGATCGGAATCTGAGCGGCAACCGGCCGCAGTCAATGCATGTCGAGCGGGTCCACATCTACCGACCAGCGCGTTCTGCGTGCGAGCGGGCTTTCGGCAATCAGGGCGAGCCACTGACCGAGGAAGCGGTGCAGGGCAGGCCGACGCGTGGCGTGAACCAGCAACTGGGCACGATAGCGTCCTGACCTGCGCTCCATCGGGGATGGCACCGGATCCGTGACCGTCACTGCGGCCGCCGAATCCAAGGAGCCGGCAAGCCCGAGCGCGTGCGCCAGAAACGTGAGCGCGTCGTGGCGGCCCGGAGATTCCGCACGAAGCAGTGCCAGATGGCAATAAGGAGGAAACTGGGCCTCCTGGCGCTCCTGCATCGCGTAATCGGCGAATCCGGCATAGTCGTGGCGGCACAGAGCCAGAAACAGGGGGTGGTCGGGATGAAAGGTCTGGATGAACACCTCGCCGGGCTTGTCGGCGCGGCCGGCGCGGCCGGCAACCTGCAAGATACGCTGAAACAGATGCTCCCCCGAACGGAAATCGTATCCGTAGAGCCCCTGGTCCGCATTGAGGACACCGACTAAGGTGAGATTCGGAAAATCGTGTCCTTTGGCTAGCATCTGGGTTCCGACCAGGATATCGGCCGTACCGGCGCGCACGCGTCCGAGCTTTTGCTCGAGGACGCCTTTGCGGCGAGTGGTGTCGCGATCGATCCGCTCAATGCTGGCGCCGGGGAAAATCCTGGTAAGCGCCGCTTCCACGCGTTCGGTTCCCTCGCCGAGACCGCGCAAATTCCCTCCCTGGCAGACCGGGCATGCGACTGGCACGCTGGTTTCGCTGCCACAGTGATGACAGCGTAGCCTGCTGTCCGCCTTGTGCAGGGTCAGGCGGGCATCGCAGCGGGGGCAAGGCGCAAACCAGCCGCAGTCATGACACATGAGTACCGGCGCAAACCCGCGGCGGTTGAGGAATAGGAGGCTCTGCTCTCGGCGCGAGAGGCGCTCAACCAATGCCTCGATCAGGGGAGGAGCCAGGCCATCCGAATGCGCCAGCCGGCGCAGATCCAGAATGCGCACCGGCGGTAGCTGCGCCCGGCCGATGCGATCACGCAGCTGCAGTAGCCGGTAGCGCCCCTGACGCGCATTGTACAGGCTCTCGAATGAGGGCGTGGCCGATCCCAGCACGACCGGAATTCCTTCATGCTGACCGCGCCGTATGGCGACGTCTCGCCCTGAATACCGGAAGCCGTCCTGCTGCTTGTAGGACCCGTCGTGCTCCTCGTCGACCACGATGAGGCGCAAGGTCTTCATCGGAACAAAAACCGCCGATCGCGTCCCGAGCACAATGCGCGCTGACCCGTCCCGGGCCTGGAGCCATGCACGCAAGCGCTCGGAAGCGTTCAGCCCCGAGTGCATCACCGCAATGCCGACATTGAAACGCTGGCGGAAGCGGTCCACCAGCTGCGGAGTGAGCCCGATCTCCGGCACCAGCACGAGCACCTGCGCTCCGGAATCGAGGACCCGGTCGATTACGCGAAGATATACCTCGGTCTTGCCGCTGCCGGTCACCCCGTGCACCAAGTAGCAGTGAAACCCCGGTTCGCTCTCGGAGATGGCCGCGATGGCAGCAGCCTGGGCTGCACTGGCTTGAGGTGGTTCGACCGCCTTCCCCCCCGTTCCTGCCCGAAAATCGCGCGGGACCACGGCAACCCACCCTCGCGCCGCCAGCGACCGCAGGGCAGGACGCCAGCGGTCGGAAACAGACGCCAGGACAGATTCGTCGGCGACCGACTCGTGACCGGCTAAGGCCCGCAGGATGCCGGCGGGCACCCCGCGCAGCGACGGGGTGGTCACGAGACGCACACGCCCGGATTCTGTGATTGCCCAGCCAATGCCGCCGCCGGCGAGCGCGGGCCGGCCGCGCCGCAAGGCTTGTGGAAGCGCGGCGCTGACGACCTCGCCCAGAGGGTGGTGGTAGTATTCCGAAGCCCACTGCAGCAGGCCCAGCAGTTCTGGCGACAAGAGAGGCTCGAGGTCGAGCACTTCCTGAATGGCCTTCAAACGGGCTACGGGGAGCGTACTGTGCGCGACAACGGCGGTCACAACCCCGATGACGGACCGCCGGCCGAATGGTACCCGGACCCGTGCGCC
Source organism: Pseudomonadota bacterium (assembly GCA_021785795.1). Next base: position 11,755 of record JAJYEK010000059.1, on the reverse strand, counting down.
GGGCAATGGGACGGAACCCGATTCGGGAGACAGGTAGTCGAAGGTGCGGGCCAGGGGAGAGGGAACGGCGACTTGGACAATGCGCTGGACCAAAGGCATGGGACGCACTCTAGCATAGTTGTACCAGCTCCCCGTGAAACATCAACCGATCCACGGGAACTTAACAACTTTCAAAATCGCCGCTAACTGATTGTGGTTAAACGGCTCTGGTTGGCAACTGGCCGCCTGTGGATAACCCTGTTGATGATCGCTCATTCACGAATTGAAATTTTGACAAATTTCCCTGGCTGCTTTCGAACTGTCTAAAGTTTGTGCTAAAAAAACATTAGTCAGAACAATATGTTAGTATAAATCTATCGAGGATTTTTCGGGTGATTGGACATCGGACTGTTCCGGCCGCCTGGCTGCCGCATCATGTGAATAATTGCTTGACGGATCGGTAATTTTTGCCGTACCAACCCCGACAGGGCCTCTGGATGCAGCTGGGCCGCGCGGCTCCGAACCCATGGTTTTGTGTCTCCCAGAGACAGGCAGCGGTGCAGGCCGGCCGCCCTCTGTCCTTCGGACGGCCCTCCCGCGGTACCGGTCGCGTCCCCACGGTGGCGGTACACCGTGGACGTCAGCGCGCATTTCGCGCCGGCTTCCGCAGTGATATCGTCAGTCCGACCAGCCGGGGAAACGCCCGGCGCATTGCATGGATCGCAACAGACCCTGGTCCCCTATGACGCTGATTCCGGAAATTGCCGAGGAAATTTCGCGAGCCACCGGGAGCCGGTTTCAACCGCTCCGCAGGTCCCTGGTCAACGGGGGGTGCATCAACCGGGCCGAGATTATCGAAAGCCGCGGCGAACGCTATTTTCTGAAACTGAACCAGCCCGGATGCCTCGAGATGTTCGCAGCGGAAGCGGCTGGGCTTCGGGAGCTTGGACAGGCCAGCGCAATCCGAGTGCCTGCGCCGGTATGCTGGGGTGTCGCCGATGGGCATTCCTACCTAGTGCTCGAGTACCTGGCGTTGGGCAGGGGCGATGCGGGGACTGCGGAGGAGCTGGGCCGCGGGCTGGCGCAGCTGCACCAGGTCCGCGGCGAACGTTTCGGTTGGCACCGCGATAACACAATCGGAACCACCCCCCAGATCAATATGCCATCAGAGGACTGGGGCGACTTCTGGGGCCGGCAACGTCTCGGTTTCCAACTGCAGCTGGCAGCGCGCAACGGATACCGCGGTGCGCTGCAGCGGGACGGCGAGCGGCTGCTCGCCGCTCTACCAGCCCTGCTGGATGGTCATCGGCCGCAACCTTCTCTGCTGCACGGAGACCTCTGGGGAGGAAACTATGCCGCCGACCAGAACGGGAAGCCGGTGATCTTCGACCCGGCGGTCTATTTCGGTGATCGCGAAGCGGATCTGGCAATGACCGAGCTGTTCGGGGGCTTCCCGGCGGCATTCTATGAGGCCTACCGCGAACGGCTGCCGCTCGACAGCGGTTACCCGATACGCAAGGACCTGTACAATCTGTACCACATCCTCAACCACCTGAACCTGTTCGGGGGCGGCTATCAGGCTCAGGCCGAACGCATGCTGGCCTCATTGCTCCGCACTACAGGCACTTGAGCGATTCGGGTGGACTTGGATGCAGGCCCGCCAGCAAATTTCCCGAGCCGGAACCTGCCGTCAGGACCGGAATCCAGCGTTTCCGGCCGGCGAAGGGGTCCGCAGGCAACCGTACGGCGGCGCCGAAGCCGCTTGAATCGTCAGACGGTTTGTCCGGCAGCGTCGGCACCGACCCCCGAGTGAAATTTCGCGCTCAGCTCATGCACCGCGTCCACCATGACCGCGAGATGATCGGGGTCGGTATGCTGGTGCACGCCATGACCGAGGTTGAAGACATGTCCCGGGCCCGGACCATAGCTGTCGAGGATGGCTTCCACTTCCTGCCGTATCCGCTCCGGTGAGGCATAGAGGACGGAAGGATCCATATTTCCCTGCAAGGCGACACGTCCGGCAACCCGTCTACGGGCTTCGGACATGTCCATCGTCCAATCCACACCTAAGGCGTCGCAGCCGCTCGCCGCTAGGTCTTCGAGCCACGCCCCCCCGGCTTTGGTGAACAGGATAACCGGAACGCGCCGGCCTTCCGATTCGCGTTTCAGCCCGGCAACCACTTGGCGCATGTATCGCAGGGAAAATTCCCGATAATCGCGCGGCGTCAACACCCCGCCCCAGGTGTCGAACAGCATGACTGCCTGCGCTCCGGCCTCGATTTGCGCGTTGAGGTATGCGGAGACGGCGCGCGCGTTGATGTCCAAAAGCCGATGCATGGTGGCCGGATCCTGGAACATCATGCCTTTTACGCGGCCGAATTCCTTGCTTGATCCACCTTCGACCATGTAGGTTGCAAGAGTCCAGGGCGATCCGGCAAAGCCGATCAGGGGAGCGGCCCCGGCCAGCTCGCGCCGAATCAGCCGTACTGCATCGAGCACGTAGCGCAGTCGATCATCCGGGTCGGGCACGGCTAGGCGGTTCACGTCGGCGGCCGTACGCAGCGGACGCTCGAACTGCGGACCCTCGCCCTCGCACATTCGTAGACCCAGCCCCATGGCGTCCGGAACGGTAAGAATGTCGGAAAACAGGATGGCGGCATCGAGCCTGAACCGCCGCAGCGGCTGCAGGGTGACCTCGCAGGCCAGTTCCGGCGTGGTGCATAAATGCATGAACGATCCCGCTTGCTCGCGCACCCTGCGGTATTCCGGGAGATAGCGCCCAGCCTGGCGCATTACCCATACCGGGGTCACGTCGACCGGCTGACGCAGGAGGGCGCGCAGCAAGCGGTCATTGGCGCCCGAAACGGGACCGTCAGGGGACACTGCTCTAATGTTCATCACGCATGGCCGTCGGTTGCGTGAACGGTCAGCGCGGCAGGTCGGAACTGCCCATGAGAAACTCGTCGACCGCGCGCGCCGCCTGGCGCCCTTCGCGAATCGCCCACACGACAAGCGATTGGCCGCGGCGGGTGTCTCCCGCGGCAAACACCTTGGCCACCGAAGTGCGGTAACCGCCTTCAGAATCCGTGGCAGCAATGTTGCCGCGACCATCCAGTCCCACGGCAAGTTCGCTGAGCATGCCTTCGTGCACGGGGTGGAGATAGCCCAGAGCCAGCAGCACCAGCTCCGCTTTCATCTCAAATTCGCTGCCCGGCACTTCGTGCATGGTTGGTGCCCCGCGACCGTCTTTGCGCCATTCCACGCGGACCGCACGCAAGCTGCGGACACAGCCATCCCGGCCGGCGAACTCCTTGGTGGCAACACCCCAATCGCGCGTCATCCCCTCCTGCTGGGACGTCGACGTGCGGAGCTTCAGCGGCCAGTCCGGCCAGGTGACAAGACGGTCCGGCCTTTCCGGCGGCCGTGGCAGAAGCTCGATCTGGGTTACAGACCTCGCCCCCTGCCGGATCGACGTACCGACACAGTCGGAACCTGTGTCGCCTCCGCCGATGACTACCACGTGCTTGCCGGTGGCGGTGATCGCAACATCTTCGGGGATGCGGTCTCCCGCGATGCGCCGGTTTTGCTGCGGCAGGAACTCCATGGCGAAATGCACACCCTTTAGCTGCCGTCCGGGAACAAGCAGGTCACGCGGATGTTCGGAACCTCCGGCCAGGACCACCGCGTCGTATTCGACGAGCAGCGCTTTCGCCGGAACGTTCACACCGACGTGCTGATTGAGGCGGAAGTCCACACCCTCGGCCGCCATCTGTTCGATTCGCCGCTCAACGTGAAGCTTTTCCAGCTTAAAGTCCGGAATCCCGTAGCGCAGGAGGCCTCCGGGGCGGTCGCTCTTCTCGAACACCGTCACCGCATGACCGGCGCGTGCCAGCTGCTGGGCGCACGCGAGACCTGCCGGTCCGGACCCTACGATGGCGACCCGTCTGCCGGTCCCGCGCGCGGCAGGCTGTGGCTGTACCCAGCCCTCCTCCCAGCCCTTGTCGATGATTGCGTGCTCGATGTTCTTGATCGTGACCGGGTCGCTGTTGATGTTCAGCGTGCACGCCTCTTCGCACGGCGCCGGGCAGACCCTGCCGGTAAACTCCGGGAAGTTGTTGGTTGAATGCAGCACCGCGAGCGCCTCCTTCCAGCGCCCCCGATAGACCAGATCGTTCCAGTCCGGAATTATGTTGTTCACCGGACAGCCGCTCTGGCAAAAGGGTATGCCGCAGTCCATGCAGCGTGCGCCCTGTCGCGCCATCTCCCGCTCTTCCAGGGGAAGCGCGAATTCTTTGTAAAACCGGATCCGCTCCGTGACCGGCAGTTCGGCGGGATCTTGCCGGCCGAACTCCAGAAATCCCGTCGGCTTACCCATGCTTCACCAGGCTTTCCGGCTGCTGCGCACGGGCTTGGGCTGCGGCCATTTCGGCCAGAGCGCGGCGGTATTCCACCGGCATGACTTTCACGAATTTCGGCAGGTAGACATCGAAATTGTCCAGAATCATGCGCGCACGCGTACTCCCGGTGTAGCGCAGATGGTTCTGGATCAGGCGGCGCAGTATCGTAGCATCGCTGTGTTCCAGGTGGTTGATGTTGACAACCCCATGTGTCTCCAGTTCGCCGCCCTGCGCCTCGTTCTCGCCGATGGTCCGGTCCTCTTCCGGCACTGGTGCCAGCTCAACCATGGAGAGATTGCAGCGCTTGGTGAAATCCCCGGCCTCGTCAAGAACAAAGGCGATGCCGCCGCTCATACCCGCGGCGAAGTTGCGCCCAGCCACACCCAGCACCAGGACCGTGCCACCGGTCATGTACTCGCACCCGTGGTCACCCGCCCCTTCGACGACCGCAATCGCACCGGAATTGCGCACCGCGAACCGCTCACCAGCAACGCCGCGGATATAGCACTCCCCATCGATCGCACCGTAGAGCACGGTATTCCCCGCGATGATATTGTCTTCGGCGACGATGCGGCTGTCTGCAGGCGGACTGATGACGATACGCCCTCCGGAGAGGCCTTTGCCGACATAATCGTTGGCGTCACCGCGCAGCTCCAAAGTCACCCCATGCGTCAACCATGCGCCGAAGCTCTGCCCGGCTGTGCCATGCGCACGGATAACGATCGTGTCATCGGGAAGTCCGGCATGGCCGAAGCGCCGCGCGACCTCGCCCGAAAGCATGGCGCCTATAGTGCGATTGATGTTCCGTACGGGCAGGTCGATCGTCACCGGCTTCCGCGACTCAAGCGCCGGCATTGCCTGGCGGATCAGTTCGTGATCCAGGGCGCGGTCGAGACCATGATTCTGCGACTCGCGGTGATGGATTGCCGCACCGGCCGCGGTCGCAGGCTGATGCAGAATACGCGAGAAATCGAGCCCCTTGGCCTTCCAGTGCGTGATGCCAGCGCGCACGTCGAGCATGTCGTTGCGACCAATCATCTCGTCAAAGGTGCGGAAACCCATCTGCGCCATGTACTCGCGCACTTCCTCCGCCACAAAGAAGAAATAGTTGATCACATGCTCAGGCTGTCCGGTGAATCTCTTGCGCAATACCGGATCCTGCGTTGCCACGCCCACCGGACAGGTATTCAGGTGGCACTTGCGCATCATGATGCAGCCTTCCACCACCAGCGGTGCCGTCGCAAACCCGAACTCGTCAGCACCGAGTAACGCGCCTATCACCACATCGCGACCGGTCTTCATCTGCCCGTCGACCTGCACGGCAATGCGGCCGCGCAGCTGGTTCAGAACCAGCGTCTGCTGGGTTTCCGCAAGGCCGAGCTCCCATGGGCTGCCGGCAAACATGACCGACGAGAGCGGGCTCGCTCCGGTTCCGCCGTCGTGTCCCGAAATGGTGACATGATCCGCGTGCGCCTTGGACACTCCTGCCGCGACCGTACCGACGCCCACCTCGGATACGAGCTTGACGCTGATAGAGGCGCGTGGATTGACGTTCTTCAGGTCGTGGATCAACTGCGCCAGATCCTCGATCGAATAAATGTCGTGATGCGGAGGCGGAGAAATCAGGCCGACGCCGGGAACCGAAAAGCGCAATTGCGCGATATACTCGCTCACCTTGTGCCCTGGCAGCTGTCCGCCCTCACCGGGCTTCGCGCCCTGGGCCATCTTGATCTGGATCTGGTCAGCGCTGACGAGGTATTCCGTTGTCACCCCGAACCGCCCGGCAGCAACCTGTTTGATCCGGGAGCGCAGCGAATCGCCCGGCTGCAGCCCGATGTCGCGCACGACGCTCGGAATGCGGGAACGCAGAGATTCCCCCTCCCTCGCCTCCGGATACCGGCGGGCGTCCTCTCCCCCTTCACCAGTATTGGACTTTGCGCCGATGCGGTTCATGGCGATCGCCAGGGTCGTGTGCGCTTCGGTCGAGATGGATCCGAGGGACATGGCGCCGGTGGCGAAGCGTTTGACGATCTCTCGGGCCGGCTCGACTTCCTCCAGCGGAACAGGGCGGGCAGACTTCTTGATCTCGAACAGGCCGCGCAGAGTCATGAGCCGCTGGCTCTGGTCGTTGATAAGTTTGGCATACTCCTTGTAAGTTGCGTAGCTGTTCGTTCTCGTCGCGTGCTGCAGCTGCGATATGCTCTGCGGCGTCCACATATGCGCCTCGCCGCGGATTCGGTACGCATACTCACCACCGGTATCGAGGGCGCTGCGGTAAATGGGCGCATCGCCATAGGCCAGCTGGTGCCAACGCACGGCCTCTTGGGCGACCTCCCCGAGCCCGACGCCTTCAACCTTGGAGGCGGTGCCAGTGAAGTACCGGTTGACGAACGTCGTGTTCAAGCCGACTGCCTCGAAAATCTGCGCACCGCAATAAGACTGGTAAGTCGAGATTCCCATCTTGGACATGACCTTGAGAAGCCCCTTGTCCACCGCCTTGACGTAGCGCTTGCAGGCTTCCGCCGGCTTGAGGTCGGCCGGCAAAACCTCGGCCATGCCGGCAATGGTCTCAAAGGCGAGATAGGGATGCACGGCTTCGGCTCCGTAGCCGGCAAGCAACGCGAAGTGGTGAACCTCGCGCGCGGAGCCGGTTTCAATCACCAACCCCACCTTGGTGCGCAAACCCTCGCGGATGAGATGATGATGCACCGCCGAGGTTGCGAGCAGCGCCGGAATCGGCAGAAGTAGCGCCCCAACGTCGCGGTCCGACAGTATCAGGACATTGTGACCGTTGCGGACCGCCTCCTCGGCGCCGGCGCACAAGGCATCGAGCGCCGCTTCCATGCCGGCAGCGCCCTGGTCCGCCGCGTAGCACATGCTCAGGGTAATTGCGTCGAAACAGCCGTCGGTGCATTCACGGATGCGGCGTATCTTGGCCATATCCTCGCCCGTCAGCACCGGCTGCGTCACCTCAAGCCTGCGGTGCGGCTCAGCCTGGTCGAGGCCGAGGAGATTGGGACGGGGTCCGATGAACGACACCAGCGACATGACCAGCTCTTCGCGAATCGGGTCTATGGGCGGATTGGTAACCTGGGCAAACAGCTGCTTGAAGTAGCAGTACAGAAGCTTCGGCCGGTTCGACAGCACCGCGAGCGGCGTGTCGTTGCCCATGGAGCCGACGGGTTCCTGCCCGCCGATGGCCATGGGCGCTAAAATGAATTTGATGTCCTCCTGCGTGTAGCCGAATGCCTGCTGACGATCAAGCAGCGCACCGGCCTCGTGCTCGGCAACCGGCACGGATGCAAGCTTCTCGAGTACCAGCTGGGTCTTGTCGAGCCAAGTCCGGTAGGGGCGCAGTGCCGCCAGCCGGTCCTTTAGTTCGGTGTCATCGATGATGCGGCCGGCCTCCAGATCTATGAGCAGCATTTTGCCCGGCTGTAGCCGCCACTTCTTGGTGATCCTGGATTCGGGTATGTCCAGCACGCCGGTCTCCGACGCCATGACCACGATGTCTTCATCGGTAATCAGGTAGCGGGCCGGACGCAGACCGTTGCGGTCCAGGGTAGCGCCGATCTGGCGACCGTCGGTGAATGCGACTGCCGCTGGCCCGTCCCATGGTTCCATGAGCGCGGCGTGATACTCGTAGAAGGCCCGCCGCTTCTCATCCATCAGCGGATTTCCGGCCCAGGCTTCGGGAATGAGCAGCATCATGGCATGAGCCAGCGAATAGCCGCCGGCTACGAGCAGCTCGAGGGCGTTGTCGAAGCAGGCCGAATCCGATTGGCCCTCGACGATGAGCGGCCAGAGCTTGTCGAGATCGTCGCCGAGGAACCGGGAAGACATGGTGGCGCGGCGGGCCGCCATCCAGTTCACGTTCCCCCGCAAAGTGTTGATCTCTCCATTGTGGGCAATCATCCGGAACGGGTGCGCCAGATCCCAGGTGGGGAAGGTGTTGGTGGAAAACCGCTGATGTACCAGGGCAAGTGCCGTCACCAGCGCCGGGTCCGCGAGATCGGGATAATATTCCGCCACCTGGTCAGCCAGCAGCATTCCTTTGTAAACCAGGGTGCGGCTGGACAGCGACGGGATGTAAAAGCCTTCGGCGCCTCCCAAGGCGGCACAGCTCCGAATCGCATGCTCGATGCGCTTGCGCAGCACGAAGAGCTTGCGTTCAAGGCTCTCGCCTGCGGGGATCTCGCCACACGCAATCGCTACCTGTCTGATTGCCGGCTCGACGTCCCGGACACCTCTGCCCAGGCGCAGGTTGTTGGTCGGCACATCGCGCCAGCCGAGCACCGCCATGCCTTCTGCAGCCGCGGTTTGTGCGATCACCTCTTCGCAGGTCCTGCGCTGTTCAGACTGACGCGGAAGGAACAGCATGCCGATCCCGTAGGAACCGGCAACCGGCAGAGAGACCCCGTTGCGCAAAAATTCCCGCCTCAGAAAGGCGTCGGGCAGTTGAATGAGAATTCCGGCCCCGTCGCCGGCCAGGGGGTCGGCTCCCGTTGCGCCGCGGTGACTAAGGTTCCTCAGGATCTGCAATCCCTGCTCGACGATGGCATGGCTCTTCTGCCCCCTGATGTGGGCGACGAACCCGACGCCACAAGCGTCATGCTCGTGACTGGGATCATACAAGCCTTGCCGCGCAGGCAGCCCCGGGTGACTCACGTTGTACCTCGCTCAAAATTGGCGCGTGCTGGACCGGGGCGCATTGTACGGAAATGCGCAATTTCCGGAGAATTCCAAGCAAAAGTGCTTAAGTTTACCTTTTACCCACGCCCCCTTCAACGGTGCCCAGGCGCGGTTTCCGGGGGCGCGACAGCGCCTGCCTCAGGTCAAGGCGCCAGGATCGAACAGCCGCCGATGCTCCCGGATTGCATAGCGGTCGGTCATCCCGGCGATGTAGTCGGCAATGATGCGGGCCCGCTCCGAGGCCTGGGCCCTAGCATCGACCTTCTTCTGGTATTGCGGCGGAAGCAGACGCGCATCGCCCATGAAGGCAGCAAAAAGCGATTCTATGACCTTGTGTGCCTTGAGTGTCATGCGCCGCACGCGATAATGCGCGTAGAGCTCCTCTCTCAGAAACTGCTTGAGCTCCAGGCTCTGCCGGCGCACGCCTTCACTGTTCGCTACCAGCGATTTCCCGGCATTGCGCACTTCATCGACCGACGTAACCGCGGCTTCCTTCAGCAGCAGCGTGCTGTTGTCGATGAGGTCCACGACCAGCCGGTTGATCATCCGACGCACAATCTCGTGCACCTGCACCCGTTCCGCCAGGCCTGGATGGCATTTGCACACCTGCGCATGCTGTTCGCCGAACAGTCCGATTTCAGCCAGCTGATCCATGGTTATCAGGCCAGAACGCAGCCCGTCGTCGACGTCATGGTTGTTGTAGGCGATTTCATCGGCCACGTTTGCGACCTGCGCCTCCAGGCTCGGCTGCCTCTTCTCGATGAAGCGCCGGCCAAGCTCCCCGAGGTCGGCTGCATTCCTGAGCGAGCAGTGCTTTAGTATCCCTTCGCGCGTCTCGAAAGTCAGGTTGAGGCCCGGAAATCCTGCGTACTTCTCCTCGAGCAGGTCCACGACCCGCAGTGACTGCAGGTTGTGTTCAAAACCGCCAAATTCGCGCATGCACGCGTTGAGCGCATCCTGTCCCGCGTGTCCGAAAGGCGTGTGCCCGAGATCATGGGCGAGCGAGACGGCTTCGGTGAGGTCCTCATTGAGCTTCATTGCCCGGGCGACCGACCTGCCAATCTGGGCGACTTCTATGGAATGGGTGAGGCGGGTGCGAAACAGGTCGCCCTCGTGATTCACGAAGACCTGCGTCTTGTATTCCAGGCGCCGGAATGCGGCGCAATGCACGATACGGTCGCGGTCGCGTTGGAATTCTGACCGATAGGAAGGTGGCGGCTCGCGATGCTGCCGCCCGCGCGAAGTTTCGTCACGAGCCGCATAGGGGGCAAGCCCCCCTGCAGGGCTCACGCGCCACCACCGCAGCGATCGAGCGTTTCGGTGATCGCCGCCGCCGGCACATCCGCACTGATGACCGCGTTACCGATCGCTGTCAGCAGAACGAGCCGCAGCCGGCCGTCCTCGACTTTCTTGTCGACAGACATCAATTCGAGCATGCGTCCGGCGTCTAGCTCGGCCGGAACCTGCGTGGGCAGCCGCGCGCGCATTACCAGCGCGCGCACGCGTTCCGCATCGTGCGCCCCGAGCCAGCCGAGGCGGTGCGACAGCTCCGCAGCAACCACCATGCCTGTGGCAACCGCCTCGCCGTGCAACCAGCTTCCATAGCCCATTCCGGTTTCAATTGCATGGCCAAAAGTATGGCCGAGGTTGAGCAGCGCCCGCTGTCCGCGCTCGGTTTCATCCGCCGCCACCACCGCTGCTTTGTCGCTGCAGGAGCGCTCGATGGCAAACGCGAGGGCTTCGGAATCGCGCGCCAGCAGGCTGTCGATGTTATTTTCCAGCCACACGAAAAACTCGCGGTCGTGGATGAGCCCGTACTTGATCACCTCGGCAAGACCCGCTGACAGCTCCGTGTCCGGCAGCGTATCCAGGGTGCTGGTGTCGACAACGACGCAGCGCGGCTGATGGAAGGCGCCAATCATATTCTTGCCCAGTGGATGATTGACACCCGTCTTACCACCGACCGACGAGTCGACTTGCGCCAGCAGCGTCGTCGGAACCTGTATGAAGGGAACTCCGCGCTGGTATGTTGCCGCGGCAAATCCGGCCATGTCGCCAACAACGCCACCACCCAGCGCCACCAGGGTCGTGCGCCGGTCACACCGATGCTCCAGCAGGGCATCGAATATGCGGTTCAGATCGCCGAGCGTCTTGTACCGCTCGCCATCGGGCATGACGACCGTGACCGGCGCAAACCGCTGCAGGCCGGCGGCCACCGTATCGAGGTACAGCGGTGCGACCCGATCGTTGGTAACTATCAGAACCCTGCGGCCGGCTATATGACTGGCGAGGAGATCGCCGCGCTCCAGCAGTCCGGCACCGATATAGATCGGATAACTCCGGGCACCCAGGTCAACGACCAGTGTCTTCATGTCGCTTCTCGGTCTTCAGTTTGGCAACCACGTCACGGGCCACGGCTGCCGGGCTTCGCCGGTCCGTGTCGACGATGACGTGGGCAGTATCTCGGTAGAGCGGGTCGCGCACGCGCATAAGTTCCGCGATTTTGCCACGCGGATCATCCGTTTGCAGCAGCAGCGGTCGGCAACGATCTCTTCTGGTGCGCTCCACGAGGATGTCCGTTGCAGCACGCAGGTAGACGACTGTGCCGTTGTGCCGCAGGGCCTCCCGGTTTGCCTCGCTCAGCACCACCCCACCTCCCGTGGCCAGCACCAGATTGGGGCGGGTAA
>JAJYEK010000058.1 GCA_021785795.1 Pseudomonadota bacterium | reverse complement strand
CGAGAAGGCTGTGGACACCGGACACCGGCGCGGTCTTGTTGATAAAGTACGGAAAGCTCATCTCGATATGCCCGGTGTTTGCTTCGAGACGGGTGCTCATCTCCGTGAGCATGTCCTTGAATGACTCGACCGATATCTCCGGATCGTGGCCATTGAGGATTTCCACGAAGCGGGACATGTGCGTTCCCTTGAAATTGTGCGGAAGCTCGACATACATGTTGAAGTGGGCGATGGTATGCTGCTCGCCCTGGCTGCGATCCTTTACGCGCACCGGATGGCGGATGTCCTTGATGCCTACCTTGTCGATCGCGATGTGGCGGGTATCCGGTTCGTTCTGAACGTCGGCGATCGCATTGATAGCGGCCTTCCCGGTTTTGTTGACAGTGGCCTTCATAAATCCTCCGCATCGAAAACCCTGATCTTGGTCAGGGGAATTGCAATTGACCGCCAGACATCGTGCGCAATTGACCGGGGCGGAAAGCCCGACTGCGCAATCGGACGCGCCCGGCAGACCCGGTCGGGCAGGGCAACATGGCTGCCACGGCACGATGGGCCGTTGGCCGTCTCTCCGGCCCGAGGGTAGACCCATACTGCATTTCAGCGTTCCGTCCGCAGACCGGCGCGATCGCGATGCCGGACCGGATCAAGGCTTCCGGCGAGGCCGGGCCGGGTATATCCCGGAACCGGTTACAGCGACATTGTTGACGGATTTTGTCAAGTTTAAGCTGTGTCGGGCATCCTGGCAAGACTGGCGGGCATGGCGGTCTGGATGGCCCGGCGTATTCCCGCGGCATCCAGACCGCACTGGGCCAGCAGTTCCTCACGCTCGCCGTGATCGATGAAGCTGTCGGGCAGGCCAAGGTGGATGACGGGAGTGCCAACGCCGGCATCGGTCAGCGCTTCCGTGACGGCGCTGCCTGCGCCCCCCAGGACGGTATTTTCTTCAACGGTGACGAGCAGTGTATGGCTTTGGGCCATGTTGAGGACCATTTGTGCGTCCAGCGGCTTCACGAACCGCATGTTGACGACCGTGGCGTTGAGTTCTTCAGCGGCGGCAAGCGCCGGCTGAAGCAGAGCGCCGAATGCCAGGATCGCCACGCCCTTGCCGCGCCGCCGTAACTCGGCTTTCCCGACCGGCAGGGCGCGCATGACCGGGTCGATTTCAACCCCGGGTCCGCTGCCACGCGGATAACGTACCACCGCCGGTCCGTCCTGGCAGAAGGCGGTCCAGAGCATCTGGCGGCATTCATTCTCGTCCGAGGGGGCCATGACCGTGATGTTCGGCAGGCAGCGCAGGTAGCTCAGATCGAAGCTGCCGGCGTGAGTGGGTCCGTCCGGACCGACCAATCCAGCGCGGTCAACCGCGAAGGTCACCGGAAGATTCTGCAGGCAGATATCGTGGACCAGCTGGTCGTAGGCCCGCTGCAGGAAGGTCGAGTAGATCGCCACCACCGGCCGGAGGCCCTCGCAGGCCAGCCCGGCGGCAAAGGTGAGAGCGTGCTGTTCGGCGATGCCGACGTCAAAGTAACGGTCGGGGAAGCGCTCCGAAAAGGCAACCAGCCCTGAACCCTCCCGCATTGCCGGAGTGATGCCGACAAGCCGCGGATCGGCAGCAGCCACGTCGCATAGCCATTCGCCGAAGACCTGGGTATAGGTCTTGCAGGATGGCTTTTTCTCCATTTTTCCGGTCGCTGGGTCGAATGGTGTGACCCCATGGTAGACGCACGGATCGTCCTCGGCTGGTTCGTAGCCCTTGCCTTTGCGGGTGACGATGTGCAGGAACCGGGGACCTTTCAGCCCGCGCAGGTTGCGCAGCGTCTTGATCAGGGTATGCAGGTCGTGCCCGTCGATGGGGCCGAAATAATTGAATCCCAGTTCCTCGAAAAAAGTCCCGGGCATGATCATGCCTTTCATGTGTTCTTCCGCCCGCTTCGCCAGTTCCCACACCGGGGGCAGCGTGGACAGTACCGTTTTACTGCCTTCGCGGACGGTTGCGTAGACCTTTCCCGACAGGATCCGGGCGAGATAGTTCGACATCGCCCCAACGTTGGGCGAAATGGACATGTCATTGTCGTTCAGCACGACCAGCAGGTTGGCGTCCATGTTGCCGGCGTTGTTCAGCGCTTCGAATGCCATGCCGCCGCTGAGCGCCCCGTCGCCAATGATGGCCACGACATTGCGGTCCGATCCCGCGTGTGCCGCGGCGACTGCCATGCCCAGGGCCGCGCCCACTGAAGTGCTTGCATGGCCGACGCCGAAGGTGTCGTACGGGCTCTCGGAACGGCGGGGAAATCCGGAGATTCCGCCTTTCTGGCGCAGGCTGAGCATGTGCTCGCGTCTCCCGGTCAGAATCTTGTGCGGGTAGGTCTGGTGTCCCACATCCCACACCAGCCGGTCTTCGGGGGTATTGAACACATAGTGCAGCGCGATGGTGAGTTCCACCGTGCCGAGTCCGGCGGCGAGATGCCCGCCGGTCTTGCTGACGGTCCCGATCAGGAACCGGCGCAGTTCGGCCGCGAGCATTGGAAGCTCGGATTCGTTCAGCCGCCTCAGGTCTTCAGGAAAATCAACCTGTTGCAGCAAGCGGAAGTCGTTCTGGAAGGGCATCAGTGGGTTCGGTCTTGGATATATGCGGCAATTTCCTCGAGCAACGAAATATTATCCCCCAAACCGGCGAGGCTGGCGAGAGCCGCCTCGTACTGGGCGCGGGCCAGGGCCCGGGCACGGTCAAGGCCGAGGACAGCAGAATAAGTCGGCTTTCTGTGGCGCTGGTCGCTGCCCTGGGGTTTGCCCAGCGCTGCCGTGGTGGCCTCCACGTCGAGAATATCGTCGGTGATCTGGAATGCAAGGCCGATGCACGCTCCGTATCGGTCGAGCGCCGCAAGCGCCCCGGCAGGCAGGCGGGGAGCGCCCAGCGCGCCGAGCGCAACCGCAGCGCGGAACAAGGCGCCGGTCTTGCGGGCGTGCATGTTCTCGAGCTCCGCGAGGCTCAGCGTTTGGCCGACCGACTGGAGATCGATGGCCTGTCCGCCCGCCATACCGAGCGAACCGGCGGCATCGGCAAGGCGCGTAACCATCTCCAGCCGCCGCGTGGCGTCGACGGCAGGGTCAGTGTCAGCGGCCAAGACCTCGAATGCCCGGGTCTGCAGGGCGTCGCCGGCGAGCAGGGCCGTCGCCTCGTCAAACGCCCGGTGACAGGAGGGTTTGCCACGCCGCAGATCATCGTTGTCCATGGCGGGCAGGTCATCGTGGATGAGTGAATAGGCGTGGATCAGCTCCAGGGCGCTGGCCGGCGCATCGAGCTGCTCCGGCCTGGCGCCGAACGTCTCGCCAGTCGCATATACCAGCGCGGCACGCAGCCGCTTCCCGCCGTTCAGGGCGGCGTAACGCATGGCCTCGTGCAGGCGCCGAGGTTCATTCTGGGCGGACGGCAGGTATCGATCCAGGGCCCGCTCCACCCGCGCCTGACAGCCGGGCAGGAAGTCTGTCAGAAAGCTCAAGTCGGTTCGTTATCCTGGTACGGTTCCACCGTAACTATGCCATTTTGCTGCACCAGTTTCTCCACGCGCTGTTCCGCCTCCTTGAGTCCTTCCTGGCAGGCGCGGGTCAGTTCGATGCCGCGCTGGAATGACTTGAGCGCTTCCTCCAGCGTCTGGTTGCCGCTTTCCATTTTTTCGACCAGCTGCTCGAGTTCGGCGAGCGCGGCCTCAAAGTTGGGCGGCGATGTCTTCTTGGCCACTGTCTTGGTTCCTGAATGCCTGCATCCAGCGGCAATATTACTCCACGGGCGGTGTGCCGTCATGGTGCGATCGGGCGCGCCGCTGTTGCCGCGATTTCCGACTGACTTGCGCTTCCTGCTACTGAAAAAGGTACAATGGTGCCAATCCATGGCCCGGAACCCCGTATCATGCCGTACTTCGTTTTCCGCATTGCCTCTGATCAGACGGTGACGCCGGTGAATAGTTTCGCCCGGTTTGCCGAAGCAAAGGACCTTTGCCGCACGCTTCGCCAGGCCCAGCCTGCCGGCGGCACCGACACGTTTCGCATGGCGTTTGCTGAAACCGAGCATGATGCCAGGCGCCTGCTCTCCGAGAAGCGCCAGATTTCCTCTCCGCTCGAAGAATGGGAAGGCTGAGAGCGGCCGCTCCGGTCATAGCTCCTGCGTGGCGTCAGCGGTGCTGTCGATAGATCCGGCGAGCGGGGAACGCCAACACCGGCCATCCGTGATCCATGTCGGTCCTTTGCGAAAGCCTAAGGATTAATCACCGGCTGCGGATACCCGAAAGCGGAATCCGGCTTCGGGCCGGTCCCATCGGCAAGCCGCATCTTTGCGTTCCTGTCCTTAACCCCGAACCCGTCCTGATTCGCCGGAACAACGGGTGCGCGGCTACGGCTCATCTTCCCCCCTGCCGGAAGTAATCCCGTCGCACGTAGGTATACCAGGCAAATGCCCACCAGAAGGCGAGCAATACCCAAGTCATGGTGACGGTGATCTGAACGATCGCGCGCTTGTCGGCAGGCAGCAGCAGTCCGGCATAATTGCCCAGGCCCTGGAATAGGGAGGCCGCCAGAGTCGCCGGGCTCAGGATTCGCTGGATCCGGTCAAAAGTGTAGAGCGCGGTTGTGGCCAGGACTGCCTTGTCGCCCCAGCGCTTTCCCGACCACAGACCGATGCCGACTACCACGAAAAGTGCCGCGTAGAGGAGGTGATACATCACGGCGACGGCACCGCCGTGCAGCGTCCCAAACAGTGGAACGTCCGAAGTCGGGGAGAGCAGATCAAAGAGCGCGGACAGCAAGAAGAGTGCGCCAGTGCTCTTGAAGGTAAAACGCGCCTTCTTGTTCGGGGCCATAATGCTAAGCGGCATTCAATCCGGAATCATTACCTTATCGTAAGCACGGAATTTGGCCAACCGCGACCTGCGCAGCAGGCGCTCTGGCCGGACCGCGCCGATGGGGCGGCAAGCGCCCGACCGCAGCCCGGATCCGCCATCGACGCCCAGCCGGATTTCGCCGGCCGGCAGAATTCGCACATCGAGTGTTTCTTTCAGAATCGTTCCTAACTTCTTGAACGGGCACTGGTGGCAGACGGGCACTGGGCGAATGTTTGTCATTTAAGGAGCTTAGGATTAGATTTCTACTTAAAAAAACGGGGTTTTCGGTGGTATTAGACCGACCGGGCGCACGCCCGGACAATAGCCGGTAGAACAATATAATCCACGTGCGCAACGGGGCGCACGGGGCATCCGTGATGTATGAGTACGCTGCATGGATGCAGGGCAGGGGTGGGCATCGTGCAGGTCAACTCGACACCATCGGTCGAAGCGAAGTTGTTTCGGCGCGTCGTAGGATTGCTTGAAGGGCTCAAGCAGTCTCCGACCGGTATTGTCATCCACGACCAGATTGTCCGCCTGCTTCAGGATTGCGAAATGGAGCAGGCCAAGGTCGAGCAGACCTACATCTCTCTGCTCTATTTTCTGCTCGAAGCCTACGCCAAGAATCCGACCAGCGATCACGTATTGCGGGTGACCGCAAAGCTCATCCAGCTGCGGCCGGTCCTGTCGATGG
Organism: Pseudomonadota bacterium; assembly: GCA_021785795.1. The sequence goes on along the minus strand of JAJYEK010000058.1, from coordinate 14,428 downwards.
CCACCTCTGCCGAATTGCGTGGCCAGATTCTGAACGAGGGCGAGGCGCCGGATCTCGAGCCGGGCGATGATCTGGATGCTTTCGAAAACGCGATCCACGGACTTCTCGGCAGTCTTGGGCGTGCGCCGGTTGCCACGGAGGCGCGCGCGCCTGCACCGCCACCCGCCGCGGCAGTCGCGAAGGAGGCTGTTGCGGCCCCGCCCGCGGCCGTGCCACGGCCGGAACCGGCGCCGACGGAACCGACGGGCGTCGCGCCACCCGAGCGCCGCATGACCGAGCGGCGGACGCGCTCGAGCGAGAAGACCATGCAGCAGATTCTCGAGCGGGAAGAGGCTGCCAGTACGCCGGTCATCGAGAGGCGGGTGAACTCCGCCTACCGGTTGCACCTCGACCGGAAGCGGGACGAGATCGACCGCCTCCAGGAAACGCTCGCGAACAAGGTTACCGAGGCGATCGCGCAAAACCGAGAATTCGGTGCGCTGCTCGAAATCGAACGGGGGGCTCTGCAACAGGCCGATAGTGTCCAGGAAATCGAGGACATGCGGCAGATCCTGATCGGCGGCATTGATGAGCTCATCAAGGGCCAGCGCGCGCTCGCCGCGAAGCTGCGCGGATCAAACGACTACCTGCAGCTGGTGAAGTCGGACAGCGAGCGGCTCCATGACGAACTGAACAAGGTCCGGTTGCTGAGTTTGACCGATGAGTTCACCGGGCTCCCGAACCGGCGCGCCTTCATGCGCCGTCTGGAAGATGAGATCGGCCGCGCCCAGCGCTACGGCACCCCTCTGGCGCTGGCAATCATGGATCTGGACGAATTCAAGGCGATCAACGATACCTACGGCCACGCTGCCGGGGACGATGTGCTGCGCTGTTATGCCACGGACGTGCTCTCGATATTCCGGCACCACGACATGGTGGCCCGCTACGGCGGCGAGGAGTTTTCCGTACTGCTTCCGAATACCGGACAGGAAGGAGCGGTGTGCGCGCTGCGCAAGGTGCAGCAGCGGGTCGCCAAGCGTTCCTGCGAAACTGCCGGACGGAAGCTGTCCTTGCCCACATTTTCGGCGGGCCTGACCCTTTACGTGCCCGGCGAATTGCCGCATGCGCTGATCGACCGCGCCGATCAGGCGCTGTACCAGGCAAAGCGGCTCGGCCGCAACCGGACCGAGATCGGTGCGCCCGCCAGCGGTCCGCAACCAAAAGGCGAAGTCCGCAACGGCAACGGCGAAAAGCCGTCGTGATGGATCCGCCGATACCCGTCTTTTTGCTGACAGCCCCGTTAGCAGCGCCATCGCCGGCCGCCGGGCACCCCGTCCCGGTAACGACAGTCCATGCCTTCGCAGCCGACTGGCACCGGCCGGCACTGTGAACAGGACGGGCCCGTCCCCTATAATCTTGCGAGTGCCCTGACCGATGCTGGCCGGGGTTGTGCCGCAAGCGGGACTCCATTCATGTGGCGCCCGATCGGAGGGGATGGCCCCCTGAAACAATCCTGAAAGAGCCGGCCCGCCGCGGACGATTCCATGGCAAATATTTCCCGGCGGACTGAAGGTCCAACTTCCCGGAGGGTTCCGGTTTGATGAAGATCACCTTTCTTGGCGCAGCCCGCGAAGTGACAGGATCCTGTTACCTCGTCGAGACGTCGCAGGTCCGTTTTCTGGTGGACTGCGGCATGCATCAGGGCGGCCACTCCGCGGAGCTGCACAACAGGCGCCCCTTTGCGTTCGATCCGGCTTCGCTCGATTTCGTGCTGCTCACCCATGCCCATATCGACCATAGCGGACTGTTGCCGAGACTGAGCCTCGAGGGGTACGCCGGACCGGTCTACGCAACCGGCGCCACGATAGACCTGTTGCGGATCATGCTTCCGGACAGCGGGCACCTGCAGGAGGTCGACGCCGAGCGCGCCGCGTATCACCGCCAACATCACGGCAACAATCACGATAATGCGGAGACTACGCCGGTTTATACCGCGTCACAGGCACTTGCGTGTCTCTCCCAGGTGCGGGCGGTGGAGTACGACAAGCCGGCCAGTCCCCATCCGGACGTGCGCTGTGTCTTCCGCGATGCCGGCCACATACTGGGCTCGGCGATCATCGAGGTGTGGCTCAGCGACGGCGCGGAGCAGCGCAAACTCGTCTTCTCGGGCGATCTTGGTCAGCCAGGCAGACCGATACTGCGTGATCCGACGATCATCGAGGACGCCGACGTGCTGCTCGTGGAGTCGACGTACGGAAATCGTGCGCACCGGAACTTTGCCGCAACCCTGGATGAGCTTGTCGGGGCCGTGAATCATACGCTTCACGAAAAGCACGGTAACGTGATCGTGCCGGCGTTTGCTGTCGGGCGGACGCAGGAGCTGCTCTACTATTTCACCAGGCTGACGCGCGACGGCCGCCTGCACGATCTACACGTCTATGTCGACTCGCCGATGGCTACCGCTGTGACGCAGATTACAATGCGACATATGGAGCTTTTCGACCGCGAGGCAAAGGAAGTTCTCCGTGAACGCCGCGGTGCCGATGCGCCAAAACTGCATTTCACGGAAAGTGTTCAGGAGTCCATCGCCCTCAACGACATAAAGTCCGGTGCGATAATCGTATCGGCAAGCGGCATGTGCGATGGCGGACGCATACGCCACCACCTGCGCTACAACATCGGTTCTCCGCGCAATACTGTCCTGATCACCGGCTTTCAGGCAAAGGGCACGCTCGGCCGGCGTCTGGTCGACGGCGCGAAGAGCGTGCATCTGTTCGGCGAGGAGATTGCGGTGCGGGCGGAAATCTTCACCCTGGGAGGATTTTCGGCCCATGCCGATCAGCCGGCCCTGCTGCGCTGGCTGCGGGGCTTCAAGCACGCGCCCCGGCAGACATTTATCGTGCATGGCGAAGAGGAAATCGCGCTCGGTTTCGCGCGCACGGTCGGGGCCGAGCTGGGATGGCCCGTGCATGTGCCCACCGAGGGCGAGACCGCGGCGATTTGAGACGGGGAAAATGCATGACAGACGAAGAACGTGAATATTCAAAGGAAGAACTCGATTCGCTGACCGAGGAACTGACGCGCAGCCCCTCGTACCGGCTGGCTTACGAGGATGCAGACTTTCTGGATAGTGACGAGGCGAGGCCGGTGCGCCTGCAGCTCGAGCTGATGAAACCGGACACCTTCCTGCGCCGGCACAATGTGCGATCCACCCTGGTCGTGTTCGGGAGCACGCGCATACCGTCGCCGGGCGAGGCAAACGCCCGGCTCGAGCATCTGCTCAAGCAGCAGCAGGAACGGCCAGATGACGATTCGCTGCGTGCAGCCGTCGCCAGCGCCCGTACGCGGGTGAAGCAATCGCGCTATTACGCCGAGGCCAGGAAGTTCGCCGGCATTATGTCGCGCCAGTTCCAACACGAACACCGACGCGACTTCGTGGTTCTGACCGGCGGCGGCCCCGGAATCATGGAAGCCGCCAACCGCGGTGCCCACGATGTCGGCGCGCGCACCGTGGGTCTCAATATCACGCTTCCGCAAGAGCAGGTTCCGAATCCGTACATCACGCCGGACCTCTGCTTCAAATTCCACTATTTCGGACTGCGCAAGATGCATTTCATGCTGAGGGCGCGGGCGCTCGTGGCCTTTCCCGGCGGCTACGGCACGTTGGATGAACTGTTCGAGGCGCTAACGCTCATACAGACACGGAAGATGCGGCGTATCCCTATCGTGCTCGTGGGCAAGCCTTTTTGGCAGAAGGCGGTGAACTTCGAGTTTCTGGTCGAGGAAGGCGTCATCGCTGCCGCGGATGTCGGACTGTTCAGTCTGGTGGATTCTGCGGATGAAGCAGTGGCGCTGCTGCAGGACTATTATCAGGGCGCGCCGCCATGAGCATCCGCCGGGCGGTCGCCAGGGTGCTGCGACGGTTTGGGAGGTGCCCGGGTCATCCGGCGGACCCGGATGGCTGGGGACGCCGCGGGCGGATTCGGATAATGCAGAGGAGGGGAGCGTGAAGCGATTCTGGGCGGTAGTCTGCATATTTGTGGCGGGGTCCGGCAACGCCTTTGCCGGCTTCCATACCATGAAGCCTGGCAGTTGGCTGATCACCGCGACAACGACGGTGCCGGGAATGCCGTATCCGATTCCGTCGGCGTCACGCACCGTGTGCTACTCCCCGGCAGAGGTCAGGAGCCACGGCGCGCTTCCTTCAGCGCGCCGTGGCTGCGACATGAAGTCCTACCGGATCAGCGGGGATCGCATGAACTGGCGCATGGTCTGCATGCAGAAGGAAGTCATTACCGGCCAGATGACGTCTACAGGTACCGCGTACCATGCAAAAATGACGACTGAGGAAGGTGGCCGGACGTTCGCCACCAGCGTGGTGGGAAGATGGCTTGGGGCCTGCCGCTGATTCGGGTGAGGCCTGAATCCCGGTGAGGCCGGGAGTGGCGGGGACGGCCGGCACGGCTGCCCCGGGGGGGTGGCGGGCGGGCATTGATGCGGCCGGCCTGCCGCGCGGTCCGCAACGGTACGAGTTTGTCCCCGCTCTAAGATGGAAGCGGCATCGGTGACGGCCGGGTGTTGATTCCGGTCATGGTCCTCTCTATGCTGCGGCGTAGTAACCTAAACTGCCGCTCGAAGATGACCGGAACCCTATAAAAAGGAGAACCGCCATGAACATACGTCTTCGCTTTCGCCTGTGGTTGCTTGCCTTCACGGCCCTTTCCGTGGCCTTGCTTGCGGGTACCGTCTCGCAGGCGGCCGCGGTGCCGGACGAAATCCGAATCGGTACGCTGTACGCGGATTCTGGCCCCTTTGCCACTTCGTCGCTGTCGCAGCTCGAGGGACTCAAGTTCTGGGTGAACGAAGTCAACCGCGGCGGCGGAGTCTATGTGAAGGCCTACGGCAGAAAAATTCCAGTCAGGCTTGTCACCTATAATGACCGCAGCTCCACCACCACTGCTGCCACGCTCTACAACCAGCTCATCACCGAGGACCATGTCAATATCCTGGCGGCCGATTTCGGTTCGGTGCTGACCTCGGTCGCGGTGCCGATCGCCCAGGAGCATCGGATGCTGCTGTTCGACCAGACCGGCACCGGGGCCAATTTTTTCACCAAGAGCAATCCCTACATCGTTCTGACGTCGCTGCCGACCTCGGGCCAGTGGCCGTATTCATTGGCGGATTTCCTGAAGACCCAGAGCCAAATCAAGCGCGTGGCGCTGCTCTATGCGACCAATGATTTCACTGGCTCCCAGGCGCAAACGCTGCGCGAGCGCCTGCAGGGAAGCCACGTGAAGCTCGTTTTTGACCACGGTGTGCCGACCAGCACCTCGAGCTATGCGCTGCTGTTGCACAACGTCCAGGCCGCGCGCCCCGATGCTGTGATCGAATTCGGCTATCCGAACAACGACATCGCGTTTCTGCACGATCTGCAGGCGAGCGGCATGAAGTTCAACATGGTCTTCACGATTTTCCCGGGTCAGCTGTTCGCGCTCATGAACAGCAGCGTCGGCGCGCAGACGCTTGCCTACACCTATACCTATCCCACTCCGCCGCTGCTGGTCTACAACAAGGTCAACTACGGCATGGGCCTGGACCGCTTCAGCCGCGCCTTCCATACGGCCACCGGCAAGGAGCCCAATTTCCTGAATATTGCCGGATTCAATACCGGCCTCATCATCCAGAAGACCCTGGATACGGCACCGAACCTGAGCCAGATCGCGCTGCGTCATAGCATTACGACCTTTTCCGGAAAGCTGCATACCCTGAACGGGACGTTCAAGATCGACCCCGTCACGGGGGCGCAAATCGGTGAGACCCTGCCCGTCGGGCAGTTCATCCCCGGCGCGCACGGCTTGACGGTGCGCATGCTCTATCCGCCGGCGCTTGCTACCGGCAAGCCCGTATACCCGGCGCGGTAAGGAGTGATCGCATACACACTCCTGGCCGGGTTGCTTTTCGGTCTGTATTTCAGCCTCGTGGCGACCGGACTCAACCTGGTGTTCGGGGTGATGCGGCTGATCAACCTGGCACACGGCGACTTCCTGATGCTGGGTGCGTTCCTGGCCTACGGGCTGTATACGGCTGCCGGTGTGAATCCGCTTTACACGATACCGGCCGAGATTGCCGCCTTCATGCTTGCCGGCATTGCGCTGTATTACGCCGTGGTGCCGCGACTGCTGTCCTCGCGCGATCCGGAGATGCTGTCCTTCATTCTGCTTTTTGGTGTGTCGCAAATCATTGAAGCGCTCGCCGTGATCGCGTTCGGCAACGACCAACGCGCCATCCCGGCAACCGTCTTCGGTTCTCGCCCCGTGTTCCTGTTCGGCCAGTCCTTTCCTGCGGCCTGGGTGGTGAGTGCCGCGGTAAGCGCGATCGCGCTGCTGGCAGTGTATGTCTACCTTTACCACAGCCGCCTGGGCTACGCGACGCGGGCGGTGATGGCAAGCCGCGACGAAGCCGCCAGTACCGGCATCAATGTCCACAGGGTATCAGCGGTCGCCCTCGGGGCGGGACTGGCGCTGGCGGCGACCGCGGGGGCATTCAGCGCGTTCATGCTGGGCAGCATCGAACCGGACATGGGGATCGGCATTACCACCGTTTCATTTGCGGTGATTGTCATCGGATCGCTCGGAAATCCGCTGGGCACAGTGCTGGGCGGGCTGGTCTACGGTCTCGGCTTGATGTTCATGGAGACGTACTTTCCGTCGTGGGCTGATTTGCTGCCGTATGTGTTGCTGATACTGATTCTGCTGGTACGTCCGAGCGGACTGCTCGGAAAAAGGGTGCGGCTTGCCTAGGGGTGGCTGGTACAGCGTTGGAGTGGTGCTGATGTTTGCCGCGTTGCCGTTCGTCTATGGCAACCATGCCCTGCTGTTCAACATGATGATGTACCTGGTGCTTGCCCAGGGAATCAATGTGCTCTTCGGATTTACCGGATATCTTCCGTTCGGTTACGTGGGTTTTTTCGGTACCGGCGCCTACGGGGCATCGCTCGCGATCCTGCTGCTGCATCTGCCGCCGTTGCCGGCCCTGCTCGTTGGCGCCGCCGCGGCAGCGCTGGTAGGCCTGATACTCGCACCGCTGCTGAGGCTGTCGGGGGCGTATTTCGCGATCGCCAGCCTGGCGGCATCCGAGATCGTCTACTATATCGTCTCCAATCCCCATCTCACGCCGATTACCCAGGGCCCTTACGGCATCAGCCTAGTGCAGGCCTACAACGCCGGCGCGAGTTACGCTGTCATGGTCGCAGTTCTGGCGCTGGCGCTCGGCGCCGTTGTCTATCTGCGCAACTCGCATCTCGGTCTGGCGCTGCAGGCTATCCGTGAAGAGCCAATCAGCGCTGGATTTGCCGGGATCAATGTGGTGCGCGAGCGCACGCGCGCATGGTTGCTCTCCGCTGCACTCGCCGGACTTGCCGGAGGGGCCTATGCCTGGCACGTGTCGGTGTTCTACCCGAAGCCGGTGTTCGACCTCAACATCAGCGTGTTCGCGATTGTGTTCACGCTTTTCGGCGGTGTGGCCACGCTGCTCGGACCGATCGTGGGTACTCTGCTGCTCTATGGCCTGTACAACTGGATCGGCATATCGCAGCCAGAGTACTTCCAGCTGGTATTCGGGATCGTTATCGTGGTTCTGGTGCTGTTTCTGCCCAACGGTCTCGTCTCACTGCTGCGCCGGATCAAGATCGATGTCCCCTAGCGCGCTGCTGCGTGTCGAGCGCCTGAGCAAGCGCTTCGGAGCGTTTCAGGCCCTCGACGGACTCAGCCTCGAGATTGCGCCGGGCGAGATTCTGGGGCTGGTCGGACCTAATGGCTCAGGCAAGACTACGGCCATCAACGTTATCTCGGGCGTATACCTCGCGGATACGGGCACAATCCGCTTTGATGGTCGTCCGATCGATGGATTGCCGGTTTACCGCCGCGCCCGAATGGGGATCAATCGTACATTCCAGGTGCCAAAGCCGTTCCGTGGCCTGACTGTAGCCGAGAACCTCGAAATCGCCGCGGTCTACAGTCACGCCGACCGCGGCCAGGTCGGAAAATGCCTCAAGTTCCTCGATCTCGATTCTCTTGCCGGACGCGAGGCGGCGAGCCTCAACAGCGCCCAGCAGAAGCGGCTCGATTTGGCCCGCGCCCTGGTCTGCCGGCCGCGACTGCTGCTCGTCGATGAGCTCGGAGCCGGACTCAATCCGGCCGAATTGCAGAGCATGGCGCAGACGCTGGCGACCATCGCCAGCTCCGGCGTGGCCCTGCTGGTGGTCGAGCATCTGCTTGGCTTCCTGCGCGCGGTGACTTCCCGTGTGGTGGTGATGGACGCAGGGCGCGAAATATTCGAAGGTCCTCTGGATGTCGCGGCACGCGATCCGCAGGTGATCGATGTCTTCCTCGGCGGATAGGAGCGAAGGTCCGCTGCTGCGCGCTTCCGGTCTGGTGGCGGGCTATGGCCCGTTGCAGGTGCTGTGGGGGGTCGATATCGAGGTCGCCAACGGAGAGTGCGTCATACTGCTTGGTCCCAATGGTGCCGGCAAGACCACGCTGCTCAAAGCGCTGCTTGGACTGGTCGCGCTGTGGCGCGGCCAGATCGCGTTTCAGGGCAGCCGCGTGGAGGCTTGGCGTACCGACCAGCGGGTGCGCGATGGCATTGCCTACATGTCGGAAATGGGCGTCTTTCCCAACCTAAGCGTGGATGAGAACCTGAGATTGGGTGGCTATTACCTGCCGCACCGCGAGGTCCGGCGCCGCGCGCAGGAGCTGTATGCCATGTTTCCGGCCCTGGCGCCGAGACGGCACGCACCGGCCGGCAGTCTGCGCGGCGGACAGCGCAAGATGCTGAGCCTGGCCAAGGCATTCATGAGCGGACCGCGGTTGCTCGTCATGGACGAGCCTTCGGCAGGCCTGTCGCCGCGCTACGTGAAGGAAGTGATCGCCACGCTGAGGCAGTTGCACGGCAAGGGGCTGGCCATGCTCATCGCCGAGCAGAATCTCAGCTTTCTGGATCTCGCAGAGCGTGTCTGTGTTCTTGATGCCGGACGCATGCGCTTCAGCGGTGACCGGGCCGCCTTGCAGCGGGACGATATCCTGCGCCGCAGTTATTTCGGTCTGCAGGAAACCGAGGATGCCCCGTCCCAATGAGCGCGTGGCGATTGTTCCGGATAAGAAGCCGCCGCCACGACGCAAAGCTGCCGTCGCTGCCGAAGTGCTGTTGCGCCAGCTTCCGGGGTGCCGCCGTCGGGTGCGGAAGTCGACTGAAGGCGCGCCGTGTCTGACAAGCCCCGCATGACGCAAGTCGACGACACGGCGGCGGGGGGCGGCGCCGGGCCGGTTGTCGGCGCTGCATTGCGCAGCGGACGCCTGTCTTTTACGGAAGTCCTGGGCCACGCGGTGGCCAACATCACGCCCTCGGCGATGGCGGCGGTGACCATTTCGCTGGTCGCGGCTAATGCCGGCACGCTCAGCTGGCTCGTCTACCTGGTGGTCGGTGCGCTCATGCTGCTGGTTGCCGGCCAGGTGGCGCGGCTCGCGCGGGCTGTGCCTGCTGCCGGTTCGCTGTTCGTATATCTCAGCCGTGCGCTCCATCCGGTGGCCGGCATCGTCGCAGGCTGGGCGATGGTCGGTGGCTACCTGGGGGCGCTGCTCGCCGCCCCGGTTCTGGGGGCTGCATTTGCCGCGCGGGCCCTGGCACTGCTGCACCTCGGCCTGCCGGCCTGGGTGGCCGGTGTTGCTCTGGCGTCCATTGCCTGGTCGCTGGCGGTGCGTGATGTCGAGCTTGCCGCCCGCTACGGACTGATCGTCGAGAGCTTTTCCATCGCCTGCATCGTGACGATCGGCGCAGTAGTACTAGTCCGTCACGGCTTCTTTGATCCGGTCCAGCTTAAAATCGGCGGCGTCGACCGCCATGGCTTCTTTCTCGCCTGCATGCTGACCGTGCTTGCCTACGGAGGTTTCGAGACCGCCGGCAACCTGGCGCGCGAACGGCGCGGCACGGAGCAGACCGTGCCGCGGGCCATTCTGCTCAGCGTCGTGGTGGTTGGCGTCTTTTTCGTGTTCATGGCCTATACCGAGGTGCTCGGCTTTCGAAACGACACCGCATTGCTAGGCCGCACAACCGCACCGCTCAACCGGATCGCTGTCCGCAACGGGGTTGGCTGGCTCGCGGTGTTCTCCGATCTGGCGATGACAGCTGCTGCTTTCAGTGCGTCCATTGCGACCCTGAACAGCATTTCCCGGGTTCTGTATTCCATGGCGCGTCACGGCGTGCTTCCGCGCATGTTGGCAGGCGTACACCCCCGCCACGGCACGCCGGCACCAGCCCTGCATCTGTTGGGCGCGGCGATGGTGGCTTTCGTGCTGTTCATGGCCGCTGGGCACCTGCCGGTGCTCGGCGCGGTGAATCTCTTCGGAATTTTCACGGCAATGGGGTTCCTGGTGATTTACAGCCTGGCCTGCGTTGCCGCCCCGCTGTATCTATGGAGGAGCACGGGCCGTCTGCCGCTCGGTTCGCTGCTGGCGACACTGGCAGGACTTCCGGTGCTGCTGTATGTGCTCTGGGGCAATCTTTATCCGTTCCCGTCCGCTGCCCAGGGCGTGGTGACGGCGCTGTTCCTGGCATACCTGCTGTCGGGGGTGGTTGTATTCGCCTGGATCCATCGCCGCCATCCGGAGCGCGTGGCGGCGATGGTGCAGGGTCTGGCGGGTGATTAGCCGGTTGTTGCGGGGACCTTCCCGCGCAGGCACCCGTGCGGCGGGCACGGAAGATCAGAATCGGGATCGGCGATAGTATGCTTTGGGTACTGAACGCGCGATGAATGCGGTCAGTCTCAATTGCCGGGTTCAGATTGCAGCGATATGATCCTGCCGGTCGGTCCGTGACGGAATTTGTATGCATATTCCCGCTTCCATTTACCCCTAGAGAGGAGAAGAAGATGAAGACGAGACCCTTCTGGGTTGTCGTGTCGACGTTGATCGTTACCGGGTTCATGTCGATTGCCGGTGCCCAGGCGTCCGGGCTCAAGGATACGGCCGCCCTGAGCGGTCTTACCACGGCCAAGGCCGTGTTCATGATCGACGTCAACAATCCGCGGCGGGTGGGGCACGTGCTGGCTGTGGTCCGCAAGACGGATACGGGCATACGCGCCCAAGGCGTCAAGCCCGAGATCGTGGTCGTATTCGTCGGGCCGGACGTCGCGTTTCTGACAAAGGACCGCCGTGGCATTTCCTACATGGACGAGCGGGCGGTATCCGGTGTCCAGAAGGTCGTGCGGAAACTGAAAGGCATGGGTGTGAAGCTCCAGGCCTGCGGGGTAGCCCTCAAGGGGATGGATATCAGACCGAGCGACGTCATGTCCGACGTGCAGCCCGTCGGCAATGGCTACATCTCAGCCATCGGATTCCAGGCCAAGGGCTACAGTCTGGTGCCGGTGTACTGAACCATACCCTGGTTGCGCAATCCCGGCGGTGCGGCAACGTGGACGCGGGACCTCAGAACTTCGACTTGAGCCCCACGTAGAAGCCGTTCGGCAGCAGGCTCAGGATGAACGGCTCCTTGAAGCGGTGGGCAAAGTAGCCGCTGACAATACCCACCACGGCCCCGGACACTACGTCGGTCTGCCAGTGGCCATGGGCTTTGACCCGTGCCGCCATGTCGAATGCCGGAACGGCGGCGAGCGCATCGACCCAGGGATCGGTGCGGTGGTACTCCAGGATGATTGGAGTAACCAGCGCGGTAATGGAAGAGACGTCGCCGCTTGGAAAGCTCTGCGCGTGCGTTCCCTGGAACCAGAGGTCGGGGTTGGTGGTCTGCGACGGACGCTCTCGCTGGAAAGTGTATTTCAGCGCTGTGGTCGATAGTCCGGCGATGGCGGCGGCATCGAGGCTTTGCCACAATGTCCGGCCGAAGCGGTTGTTGCCGCCTTCCCATACGGCACCTGCCAGGGTTATGCCAATCAGCTCTGCCGGGAACTGTCCTACCTTTGCGACGGACCAGATGCCGCTTGTATCCTCGTGCACGGGATGGTCGAGCTGATGCAGGGCAGCCCAGTCGAGTACGCCCAGGGTCGCACCGGCGAGGTAAGTGCCGGCCAGACCCGAAGTGAAGGTCCTCTGGTGGAAAAGCCGCGCGATCGGATTTGTGGGCGAATCCGAGGTGCCGGCGTGCATCTCCTTGGTCGGAGACGCGGTGAATAACGGTGCCTGGGATGCCGCACGGCAGCCCGGTGCAATCAGTAATGCAGCAAGCGCGAATCCCGCGAGACCAGGTATGCGTTTCATAGATTCTCCGCTATGAAGGCCGAGACTTCGTTCAAGGAAGGAAAATGCTGATGCCGGATGCCTGCCCGGGGCGCTAATGCTGTGCCGTTTGCGGGGAAGTCGGCGTGCGGACTTTTCTTCGGTCCGGCAGCGCAGGGCCGCTTCAAATGCTGCGAAGCGGCGATGGCCATAGGGTGTGTGCCGGCGCGAGGACCTTTTGGATACCGGCAAAGGGCAGGTATAGAAAAAAATTGGCGAGGCTGTGGTTTCGTCAACGGGCGTCCCTAAAGAGATCTGATTTCGGGAGTGCGGATGCCGGCAACCCTGTCGGGGTTTACATTATTGGATTATCAACTTGTTAATTAATGATCCGCGGCCAAAGTCGCGGGTCTCAGACACACGAATCTCCATGGGTGCCCGGATGGGATATGGCGCGCAGTGTGGCCTCAGCGCCACAGGCTAATAGCCTTCCGGGCAAAGCCGCGGGACATCAGGAGTCTTCCTGACCGAACCGCGTGCGGACAATTTGTTGGTTAGTCGCGCACGCGCCAGGATAGTTCCTTGGCCGGCGAGATGATTGCCGTGCCGGTATGGACGATGTATTGCTTCGCCGGTCATTGCACGAAAGCGTTCTCCGATTTTGCAGGCTGTTGGCAGCGACCAGACGCGTGCGATTTTCGGGGACAATTCCCGGGCGGTTATGGCCGTGACGCCCATGTATGCGGTCGCGCCGCTGTGGTTTGACGCGGTAGAATGCCTGTGTTACAAGTTCCACGCGATTTTTTCCTGCACAGAAAATTTGAGGTGAGAGGGGTATGAATAGTCGTCTGTTTGCCGTCGGCGCAATCGGCGCCGCGCTTGTGCTAGCCGGGTGCCAGACCCCCGGCGCGAACCTGGCGGCTAACGCGTATCAGGCGGATCAGGTCAATACCCGCCAGGCCGCTAAGATTGTCACAATCCTCGCGGTCATGCCGGCAAAGGTCGAGGTTGATAACACCCAGGCGAAGCAGACTGCCCAGCTCGTGGGTGGCATACTCGGTGCCGCTCTGGGCGCGGTTGCGGGCAACAACGTCGGCGCCCACTCCACGGCCAATTCCGCGCTCGGAATGGTCGCCGGAGGTGTGGTCGGCGCCAGCGCGGGATCGCTCGAGCCGGGCAAGGTCCTCGTGAACGGGGTGTCCATCACCTACGAAGATGGAAAGAGGACGTTCAATTCGGCGCAGGTCGGGAAATTGTGCCAGTTTACCCCCGGCAAGGCGGTGATGGTGTCAACGTCTCCGATGGATACGCGCATTCAGCCGAACGCGACCTGCCCCAAAGTGGCCTCCAAGTCATAACGGGTGCGCATATGAACAAAGCGTCAAAGACGGCCCTGATCGCACTGGTGGTTGCGTTGCCGATGGTAGCGCCAGCCTTTGCGCAACCCTCCCTGACGGACCAGATCAATTCGGTCTATGCCGTCCAGCGCAAGCAGGAGGCGGCGCGACGGGCTGAAAAGCAGCGCCTCGAAACGCAGCGGCAGGCGGAAATGCGCCAAGCCGAGAAGCGACGGGAGACAGAGCGTGCCGCGGCCCTGCGCATCGCCCGGGAACGGGAAGCCGATGCCATCGCCGACAAGGAGCGTAACGAGCGGTATGTGAATAAGCTCCGAGCGTTGAAGATCGAGCGGGAGGAGCTGAAGCTTCAGGCCGAAAAGGATCGGCTAGCCCGGGAGAACGACTTCATCAATGCCAAGTTGAGAAAGCAGAATGCCGAGGCGAATCTCATCGAATCGCGGGCTGATGCCAACCGCAACGCCACGTCTGGCCAGACCAAGGAAGCAAAGTAGCCGCATGCGTCGTCCCGCTCGTTCTGGGTTGATTTCAAAGCTGCGTCGTCGCGATGGGTTCCCGGAACCAGCAGCCTGCTTTGTCCTGGAAGTGACATCTATAGGGCTGTTTCGCCAGCTGAAGCAACGAGGAAGAACGGGTCGTATTCATTGAACAGCGCGACTGTATTTTTGCCCGTCTTGACCTTGCATACTGCGGTTTCTTTGACATCCTCCCCGCCGTAAACAACAGAGATTCCTGCGGCGCTTAGGCGTGGCATTGAACCGCCCCTGAGGCGCTTCGGCGGATTCCTGCTTCGCGGAGGGAGCCGACTGCCTCGCCTCTCCACAGGCTGCCACGCCGTGTCCCCGCGTCAGCATGTTGATCTCGCCG
>JAJYEK010000057.1 GCA_021785795.1 Pseudomonadota bacterium | reverse complement strand
GCACGGCGCCAGTGACTTTACCGAGCAGCTGGATGTGACCCAGCGGATAGGGAAACCGGGAATCGCCGGAATCATAATAAAAGTCGTTTACGCCGATGGTTTTCTGGAAGATCGTGGAATGGCTGCGCCAGGGCGAAAGCGCCAGCATGACCGAATTCAAATGACACATGTAATTGCGCCCCACCTGGTCAGAGCTGTTGGCAAGTCCTCTGGGGTGAGCATCGCTGGCCGAGGCCAGCAGCAAGGCAGCCGAGTTGACGGCACCCGCTGCCAACACCACGACCCGTGCACTGAAGCTTTCCGGCCCCTGTTCACCTTCGCCGTGCACTGCGACGATGCGCCGCCCGTCCGCGGAGCTTTGAAGTCGAGTGATGCGCAGGCCTGTTTTCAATGATACGTTGGTGTGTGCCAGTGCGGGGCGTATGGCGCAGTTCTCTGCGTCTCCCTTGGCCTGCACCAGGCAGGGAAATCCATCACAGGTGTCGCAGCGGATACACGGGCTTGCGAAATAGCGCGCTTCATCGAGGTGGATCGCCAACGGCAGGTGAAAGGGATGCAGACCGAATGCCTGCAGGCGCCGGAAAACCGCTTCGATGGCCGACTCGTGGCTGACCGGAGGGTAGGGGAAGGGTCCGCTGGCCGGGGGTTCGGTGGGATCTTCGCCGCGCTGGCCATGCGCGAAATACCACTGCTCGGCAAGATCGTAAAATGGCGCCAGATCCGCGTATTGTATGGGCCATGCCACGGACTCTCCGCCGGCATGGCGCACCGTGGTGAAATCGCGTTCCCTGCGACGCAACACCGCTGCTCCAAACAGCTTGGTGTTGCCGCCCACATGATAGCCGGTCACCGGCTGAAAGGGAGTTCCCTGCCGATCCAGCCAGCGCTCCGCGGTATGATACGCACGCCGGTGAAATACCGCGTCGGGCTCCCAGTTGCTCTTGGTGCGGCGCAGAAAATCGCCGCGCTCGAGCAGCAGAACTTTCAAGCCGGTGCCGGATAAACTTCTTGCCAGCGTGCCGCCCCCGGCGCCGGTACCGATGATGATGACATCAGCGTCCATAATGATCGGAATCGGTATGCGGCTTGACTACGATGGCGTAATCCTGGCCTTGCCAGCGGCCATCGCGGGTCCAGCGGAAGGTAAAATCAAGCTGTTGTCCGGGATGCAATTTGTCGGTGGGCAATTCTGCCACGTAAAGACCGAGGCCGGCCTCGCGCGTAGGCGTATCGGTGATCTCGTGCCAGCCGTCTGTGCCCCAGTGGACCAGTGCCGGCTCTGGCAGACAGATGCGCAAGCGCTTGCCGTACGGAAGGCGCCTGGGACAGGCATGCAGGGACCAGAATGCCCATGGGGTATCAGGCCGGCGACCCTGATAACGCTTCCATACGGCCTCGGGCCGATCGAACGGGCGCCCCAAAGCTATGCTCGAAGCCAGCTTGATGAACTCAGCGTGGGCCCAGACCAGAGGCATGGCTGAGCCCGAA
The DNA here is from genome assembly GCA_021785795.1 of Pseudomonadota bacterium. The sequence goes on along the minus strand of JAJYEK010000057.1, from coordinate 18,684 downwards.
GGTCGGCCAGGGTAAAGATTACGCTCCGGGATCGGCGAACTGTCCCACACCTGTTCCGGAATCAAACCGCAACTCCCGCTCATGGCAGCCATGGCGCGCAGGTAGGGCAGGGCGTCTTCCCCGGCAGCGAGTGCATAGTGACCACGCTCGCCGGTAAGCAGTGGCCAAGCCCTTCCGCGACCGGTACCGTTGAATCCGTGCCCGTCAGCCTGCTCGCCGTACCCGTCACCATTGTAGCGGTGCCAGGCGGGCCCGCTAGGCGTATCCACTTTGAGCAACGCATCGGTTACCTTGACGCTGGCACGGATCAGCGTATCGTCAGCCCGACGCAGACCGAAGCGAACCAGTTGCAGGAAATCTCCGCCCACCTGGTCCTCTGCAGCCAGACCCAGGTTGCGAATACGGTTCTTGATCGGCAAAACCTGGCTCAGCGCGCTGCGGCCTTCCAGCACCTGTACGGGCGCCATGCGTACATAGTAACCATCCACCCCGAGTTTCCTGGCCAGCTGGGTATCCCTCACACTGGTCCAGTGCTCAATGCGTGCATTCCAGTAATCTGCCAGTTCCAAGGCGAAGCCGCGCGCCGGCTCAGGCAGGAACTCCGCCCCGCACACCAGTGCTGCGATGCACACCGAAAGCGTGAAGGGATTGACGCCGGCGTCCTCTTCCCAGCGGTCCTGCTGGGTGGTCGGACCTTCCTGTGCGATGAAGCTCAGCGCACGCTCGATCATGTCGTCAACGACGATATCGTCCAGAGCGCCGCGCTCGGCAAGCGCGGCGACCAGAAGCACTGCAAAGCCGGCTTCATCGAGCTGCACCCCTGACCAGTAGGGTTTCCCCCCCAGCCATTGGTTCTGGAACCAGCGACCGTTTTCCTGCTGGGTGGCGATCAGATAGCGCAGAATATTGCGTGCTTCGTTCACTGCGCCCAGAGCGAGCAGTCCGCCCGCGCTCTCCACGAGATCGCGTGGCCACACCAGATGATAGCCGCCAAGATCATCCTTGGTACTGCCCCAGGGGACACTGAGGCTCGCTACCATGCCACCAGGGTAGGTCTTGTCCTGATGAGTGCGCAGCACCATGGCGGACATCTGGAAGATGTCTGCCAGATCTGCAGTGAGGCCCGGCGGCGGGGCGCTGGTCCGTGTGCGGTCAGCATGCCATGCTTGCCAGCACTCGACCTGGTGCTGCCAGACATTTTCGAATGGCTGGATCAGGGCTGAAATGGCGAGGGTGGCGGCGGATTCCTTGCTGCTGCCGAATCCCAGTGCCAACACGGTACGGCGCGCAAGCTCGGCGGTAAGGGCCACGTTACCGGGGCCCGCCGTATCGTAGCTCCACGCCATGGCTTCATTGTGCGCAAAATCCTGCCAGCCATCGCTTACACCGACGTATCCGGCGCTGGCCCTTCCCAAGGCATCATGTTGCCGCTCATCGCCCGCTACCAGCGCCAGGCCGAACGGTCCTTGCTCCGCCCACAGTACGGCGCGCCCGTTGTACACCCCGGTATAGGCGGTGTTCTCATGACCGGTTCCCCCTAAATGTGGCGCAAGTAGTACATAAGGACGCAGGCCTTCCTCGCCCGACAGGACAACCTCGATGAGCATGACATCGCGTAGCGGATCGGGTGCGACGCGCAGGCGCAGCTCAAAGCGGGGATGCGTATGCACGATTTCCACCACCGGGATGCCGGGGCCGGGCACGCACGTGCGGTAACTGCCCATACGTTTGACTTCGACCCAGAATTCCTTGCCGTCGGCAACGATGAAGCCCAGATCGCGTGTTTGCGGGATGTCAACACGCGGGTAATAGATTTCGTTGAGGATACCGTAGCCAGTAGTGAACCAGACTTTTGAAGGACCCAAGGCGGTACCGACCATATCTTTGGCACTGCTGGCCCAGGTGGGGGAAGTTCCAGGCTGGCCTGGAGCATGCATGTTGTGCCTCCTGATGGAAAAGACGGTACGGTTGAACGGTTTTTGATGGAATGACTGTCCGACAGTCCAGTGCGGATGGTCTGTCGCGGCGACATCCGGCGCCGGATATTTTATAGAATAGAAGCGTCTTCGCTACCGGAACCAGGCCTGACGGTAGGTCCCGTTACTGCAGTCCAGACGCACACTGGGCCAGTTTCGGGCGTGGTGGTAATCCACCGCAGCGCACGTTTGTGAAAGTGTATCATGTGATTCCGCCTTGAGTGCCTAGTTCCTTCCGGTCGCGACTTCTTCAGACCCGTTCAACCCGGCACAGACGGTTCCGCTGGCCAGGGTTATTTTCATCTCAAGCACATTATTTAGTTATAAATGAAGGCTGTCCACGTGAGCCGGTTGGCGCGCATCACTCCGGTTCAGCATCGTATTCACTGCTTCGACCGGCAATTGCCGTCTCCGTTCCGGAATTGCGCCGCAAATTTCGGAAATCCCGGTCAAATCCGACGGGTGAGAGGATCGAAAATAGGGCAGGCTGTGGCGGACAGGAGGAACTGTGCGAGATGAAACACCTGGCATTACAGGGAAAGAAGCCGTCGGCATTCGACGTTGGCGGGATTTCCGCTGAAATGGCCGGTCTGCCCGATGTGACAGTGCTGCAGCATCGCTGTCCGCAGTCTGCAGTGCATGGTCGACAGAACGTCGGGCGGAACGGAGAATGTCCGGACTGGCGCGAGCATTCGATCCGGAGAAACCCGGGCATGCGTAGCAACGTAATGGGTGGGGACGGAAAGGCAATGCCTCGTGCGTGCGTTTTCGCTTTTCTGCATCAGCTGGTGCCGAGCGCATCGATGTTCCGGGTGCTGACCGGCGCGGCAGTTACGGACCGTGTTGTCCCGTTCCTGCCGCGCTGTTCTCATTATGATAAATCATCCGTTGCTTCGGGACTGCTCCCGCAGGCTATGGCTGAGATGCTTGCCAACCAGAGAAAGAAGCTGCAGACCCTCCTGCGTTCCGGGTTCACGCACGACACGCAGCACGCCGCCGATGCCGCCTGCGGCTGGCGCAGCCTCCGCGATGTCTTTGCTGAGCGCACGGAGGACCTCCGCCAAAGCGATGAGCAGACGCTGGCCCTCTTCACGGTTGATCATGTGAAGGAGGTGCATCAGGCCTTCGTTGCGTGTCAGCCGGTCGAGCAGATTGAGACCCTCGCTCATTGCCCTGGCGATGCGTGCCACCATCTCATCCGACATTGCGTCCCGGGCCGATGCAATAAAGTGCGTGAGCTCAACAAGCTGTTGCAGGTCGTCCTTGGCGATCGGGTCGATCGGAGATTCAACTTTCGAGTTCATGTATTGGTTTCCTCAGAGCAGTCCGCGTACGCTGGTCCAGTACATCTGGTTGTACGCCACCTTGAACCAGTGGATGGATTTGGATGGCGGTTTCAGATCCGGCAGGTTGACGTAGTCGAAGGCGTTGTAGGTGGCACGATCGAAGCCGGCCTCGATGAAGCAGTACACCTTGCCGTCGTATTCGCGAACCGGATTGTCAGTGCCGGTCCTGATCCTGGCGACGATGTTCGCAGCCAACACCTCCGACTCGAAATGGGCCGCCGATCCGGTCTTGCTTACCGGGATGTTGGTAGCGTCGCCGATCACGTAGACATTGTCCCGACCGTTCATGGTGAGCTTGAACCGGTCGGTGGGAATCCAGCCGCCCTGGTCCAGATGGTTCTGCTCGATGATCTCCATGCCCCGGTGGGGCGGTACCGCGATCAGCAGATCGTATTTGACCTCGGTGCCTTCCTCGCTGTAGACGATTTTTTTGACCGGGTCGACCGATTTTAGATTGAACAGGGTCTCGTATTCGATGCCGGCCTTGTCGAATTCGGGCTTCGCCCAGCGGGCGACGTTGGCGGTGGCGTGGACACGGTTGGTCGGGTATTGGTAGCGCAGTGTGACCTTGTCGCGGATGCCGCGTGACTTGAAAAAGTCATGCAACATGAACATCGCCTCCACGGGCGCCACGGGACACTTGTGCGGAATAGAAACCACCATCACGACCGTACCGCCCTGGAACTCCATGAGACGCTTGTGGAGCCGCACGGCACTCTCCTCGGTATAGAAGGTCTCCGCCCCTTCGCTCAGACCCGGAACCTCCTCAGGAACGATTCGCGAGCCGGTTGCGATAACGAGGATATCGTAGGCGTAGCTCTTCCCGCTCTTGGTTACCACGTGGTTCTGGTCGAGCTGAAATTTCTCGACTGGGTCCACATGAAAATCGACCTCCGGCTCGAGCAGGCTTGCCTCATCCCGGTAGAGCTGATCCGCAGTCATCTGTCCGAACGCGACATACAGCAGGCCGGGCTGGTACATGTGCCGGTCTGATGCCGAGAGCAGGGTGAGCTCAACTTTGCCGGCGCGGATCTCGCTACCCAGTCTGCGAGACAGGTGGTTGGCAAGTATCGTGCCACCTGTGCCGCCACCGACGATCAAGATTTTCATTGCATTCTCCTATCCAGAATTAACTCACAGCACGTTCTGTCCAGCGGACAGGCCGGTACAATTCGTCATTTGGTCTTGCGTACCTTGATGTGCCAGATCCCGTCCACCTTTTCGTTGTTGATGACCTCGTGGCCGACCTTGTGAATCCATTCCGGAATGTCTGTCGCGGAACCATCGTCCGTGGATAGCAGTTCAAGCGTATCGCCAACACTGGCCTGCTTCATGTAGGTAATGAGCTCCATGAGCGGTCCAGGGCAAAACGTGTTGCAGGCGTCGACAACTTTGTTTTCAGCCATTCTGATGTCCTCTTGTATCAATTGCAGTTCAATTCCGGGCCCGGTTCAAAACGTTAGCATCTGACCGTCCTCAGCGTCGCCGAGAAAGCGGGTAAGTCCAGTCGGCGGACCGAGCTCCGGGTCAAGATCGTCCTTCGTCACTTTCATGAGATCCATGGCCATGGAACAGGGCAGCAGCTGGGCATCGCCGAGCTCCGCTGCCTGCTGGAACAGCTGTTTGAAGGGGGGCACACCTTTCTGCTGCATGAGCGCGCCGAGTTCACCCTCGGCCTGGGCTTCGGCGGCCCGACCTTTTACGAAAAAGGGCAGGGCATTCATGGACAGAAACACTGTAACGGCATCGCCGGTTGCCGCTGCCACCGACGCAAACATCGCGGCCATCTGCAGCTTCTCGCGGGTTCCTGATACGCAGACGATACTGATCTTCTTAGACATGCTAGTTCTATCCCACTCCCTAATTTGATTTACTGATCTGCTCCAGAAGCGTGTGGCGGTTCGCTGCTTTTCGCCAGACGCCTTAGGAAAACGCAAATTATTCGGATACGAGGCGCCATCAAACGATGAACACGCCTCAACACTATCTCTACGACGCCGACCGAAATCCGGTGCCAGGCAATGTCCGGACGCCTTCCGTTGCATAGCTGAAAATGCCTGCAAGGCGAAGCCGCGCCGGGACGGGTCACGCTTGCAGGCCGCCGCATGCGTCATTGGCGAGGCAATCAAACCCGGGAATTTTCCGGAGAAACCTCCCGAAAAAAGTGGAATTTCGCTATTAAACGGAATCCCGCTGTTATCAGAGCACTATGGATGCCTGTGACAACGCTCGCGGCATGGCTAACAATCCGGCCATCCCATCATTGTGCCGGGGTCCGCCCTCACGGGCTGGCCCCGGATTCCGAGCGGCGGCCGTTCAAGTCGACCTGCCAGCCGGGCGGCTCGTGCCAGACGAACCGCCCGGGCATCCTCTTCAGACGCTCTTCAAACGACGTCCGACCTCTTCCATCTGTCGCGCCAGCTCTTCCTCGTTGATTAATCCATGCCTTATCATCGAATGCGCCAGTGCCAGAAGTTGCCGCTCGGGAAAAGGAACATCCGCGTATATCGTCGTGGACAAGTCATCCTCTTCTGTACGACGTTCGAGCAAGGGCAGGGCGCACGATCCGGGTACGACCTGCGCGTGCGGCACGACGTTGGAGTCGGCAGCGAGGATGTCGCAAGTCGCATCCATCGTGATCTTCCACGGTGGATCCGGATTTGTGACACCGTACTGCGCAGCCAATTCCTCCCACACTTTCCCGTGGTTTCGGATTTCTTCAAGGACAGGGATGGTTGTAACGTCCGCTTCCTGCCCCATGTTTTCTGAGCCGAGCTCCTTCCTGTCTGATTTGGCCATGACTCACTCCTTGCAAAAGATCAACTCAATGACCGTGACCGTGCTGGACCGGATGAACAGCCTTGTGCACGGGAAGCTTGATGTTGGACTTGACGCCAGGCTTGGGAACTGCCACGCCTATCAGGCAGTCGCGAGTCACGATTTCTGTCAGCTGGTCTTCCGTCCAGCCTTCGGTGCCTGCGGGGCGCACCGGCAGTACGATGTAGCGGGTCTTCTGGTTGGAGTCAGCCACCCTGATTTGCACTTCCGGAGGCAGCTGCAGACCAAATTCGGACAGCACCTGGCGCGGCCAACGAACCAGGCGGCGACGATAGTTCGGGGTGCGGTACCATTCCGGAGACTGGCCGAGGATCGGCCGCGGATAGCAGGAGCACAGGGTGCAAACGACGACATGCTTGAGCGTCGGCGTGTCTTCAAGGACACGCAGATTGCAGTAGTCGCTCGGCGTGCCGAATTTGGTCGGCGGGCTATTCACCCAGTCGACGCCGACTGCCTTGCTGGCCGCGACTCCATCGGCTACGGCGAGCTTCTTGTATTCCGGATCCAGCCAGGCTTTGGCAACCAGACGTGCTGCGGGTGTCGGGCCAAGGGTATGGACGTACTCCGTCCAGATCCGGTGATCTTCCGCGGAAAAGAGCCCTTTTTCGATGGCGAGCTCGCGAACGGCCATCTCAAGGATTTCAAAATCGCTGACTTCGTCCACCATTGGGGCCGGTTTGTGATCATGCTCTGACATCTGCATTTCCTCCTGTCAATTGAATCCGCTGGCACCGTTACGGCTTTTCGAGCCAGCGTTCGCAAAACTCGGTTTCGACCGTGTCGTTGGAAAACGTATCGCTGTATTCCGGCCAAAGATCCTTCTGCTTGAACGCCACGCTGTAGAACCACTCCGGCTTTTCGGTGTTGTCCCATGCTTCGTCTTCGGCTGCGGGGCTCTCGTAGACCAGCTTGGTTACCCTTCCGACCGCGCCACGGGTGTACACCTGGCAACGCGTATAGAAGATGTCAGGGAGATTCTTGATGCGTACGGCATCCCCCTCCTTGAATTTCGGTTTGCCACCCTTGCCCTTGAAGCACTGGGGATCACCGATGCCCGTCGCGATGGAAGCGTGATGGTTTCTATCGTGATGACTTTTTGTGCTCATGGCGCTTTTTCACCTCATCGATCTTGTTTACCAGTTCAGTAAGCGTGGCATACTGCTTATCGACCAATATCCGTGCTGCAGTCATCAGCCACCGGCCGTAGTAAGGCAGACCGAGATACGCCGTCTGGCCAATGTCGACGTTCTGGCGCCGCCGGCGTTCCTCGGCATTCCAGACCCCGCGCCAGGCCAGACATTCGCAGGTGGCAAAGGTATTCAGCTCCCACTGCTCTTCTTGCTTCTCCTCGTACTGGATGGGGACATCCGCCTCGCCGCCGACGTCGTGCACCGACCGTGTATAGGTCCGCCAGAGCGTGTGGTCGATAGCATCGGGATAGGGCGCCTGCGTCTGCTTGTGCAGAGCCGGCTGCACGTATCCCACGGATTCGAGATGTCGAAGCACCTCTTCTCTCGTAGACATAAGTTTGAGCTCCTCTTGGTGATTGCTGACGAATCGTGCTTGCATGTGGTGCTTTACAAAATGCCAAGAATATCCACACTTCACGCCTGTTGATGCCGAGACATCGGCAACTTCATGCATTTTCCAGCGTCAGTCGCGACACAGCCTGCTCAAAACAGCACCACGAGCCCAATATGAACTAGATTTTTATGTTTCTCCAAGATCAAATTCCGATTATCTCCATAGGGTTTCGCTATAAGTCGTAATCGCGTTTTTTCTGGGCATATTGCTGCTGGCCACCGACGGCTATGGGGGTCGTGGAGGAGGGTAGGTTCAGGTCCGGAAAATATCTCGAACACGCGGTGTTGCGACCCCCCTCCGGCCGGGGTCGCCCATGCCGGCAGCGCTGCCAGGAACGCGGGCCGGGTTGCCGGCAGGTGCGCGATCGTTCCCGCTGGCGCCGGTTGAGCCGTGTTTGGTCGGGCGCAGGATTCGGGATCCTACGAGATCCTGACCGGAGAGATGTTCTGGACTTCCGGACATGATGCCCACAATTGGTGGTCCCGGCACGCATCCAGTCGAGTCCGAGGCTTGCACGGCTCCGGACTTCCCGCGCGGTAGATACCGCCAGCTGCGATCCTGGTGGCAGACTGGGGTGAGAGTGGAATCGCCCGATAACCGGCAGATATTGTGCGGGACTTATCGACAGTAACACGCTAGAGCATGTTTCCCGACTGCGGCCGTCCTGGCTCAGCAGCGTGCTCTGGCAGCCAGCGGCGAAGCCTGCATTGATCAGATCGGGGGCCGGAGGAGGGACAACCGCATGGATCGGGCGCCGGTCAGGAGATGCCGATGGACCTGGCAGGCGAAATATGCGACGGACATAGGGTAAAAAATAAATTCAATGTTCGTAGGGGGATCTGTATTCAGAGTGACAGCAGACTGTGAATTATTCGGATCCGTCGTGGTTTGACTGCATCGCGGAACTACGCGTCGGAAACATTGCAACGGATCGTGTGCGTGATGCGCATCGGAGACGGTTCCGGTCCGTCATTCGCCATGTGCGGGTTTGTCTGCGGTTCGCTCGGGCAGATTCGCATCCTGACTCCATATTCCGGAAACCTTGTGGCGGACGTTTCGGGCGCCACGATCAGCGCGAACGATAACCCGCCGCCATGCGGGTCTTCAGCAATGAAATGCGCCGGCATTCTGCAGCCCCACTGATGGCGCACATGGGTCGCTTTTGTTTTCGGGCACCGAAGCCGTCACAACTGCACGGCTTTTTTGCACGTAACACTATGAGACCGCACTGAACGCCGAGCGCGCTGCCGGCACCGGGCTCCGGTGACGGTGGTTTCGGACCATTGCTGATCTGCAACGATAGCGTGGAATCCGACGGTAGCCGAAAGAAGAACGAGGAGCGTGCGTTGTCTTTGGCGTGCAGTACGCTTCCAGAGACATCCATCCGGCACGGCATCGTTGTTGATGCGCGCATTGGGGATGCTGTCGTTACTCCATCAGGAATGATGCGCAGGCTCATGGGCAACGCAATGGAGTGTTGTCGAGTGGCAGTCAGAATCCGATGGGCCGGTCAATCAATCGTCCGGAATTCTTCAGGGACAGATCAGCACTTCGCATCAGTTCAGGCGCGGCCTGGGCTAGAACCACTGCCGCGAAGCCACGACTTGCTCTACGCGCGTAGTTGGAATGGAAAAAACCTGTTCGTGCGGCGAATGCGTGATCCGTTACGTTTTGGAATGACTCGAGACGCCTCGTTGTCGGAATCCGATATCGTTTCTCATTTTCGTGGGCATTTTCGTGCCCGAAAACCCGAGCACGGTTTGAGATGAGAAAAAGAGCGCGGGATTACGCAAATCGATGTTGACGATATGTCGTGACACAGATCAATAGGCGCACCTTATGGAGACAATAAGGACAAAGTCTTGGACCGCAATTGAGTGCCAATATATATGTAACTCACTACATCAGATTCGATGAGCTGATCGATACGATGATTTCGTTTGGCGAGAACTGGTCTTAGAACGAAAATAGGTATCGGCACGACCTCGATGCATGGAAGACAGACATCATATAGTCGGTCGCGCCAACAGAAGGAGCGAATCAGTGTTGTTGTGCGGTGTGAGTCGATGGTGCGGCATCCTGGTGGTTGGACAGCCGGAGCGAGAGTGAACAGCGATTCCGCGATTTCCCCGGTTCAGATCGATTCCACCAAATAAAAGAGCGACGGGGTGCTTACCAGGGCTGCATATCCGGGAATGGATGCATCGCAGAGCGATCCTGTCGACCATTCGGTTCTTGAATAGATGAGGATCAGACCATGACATCTAATAGCACATCAAAGATGGAGCAGACGCCGAATCCGGATTTTTTCGACAGTTCCGACTTCAAGGAGATGATGCGGACCGTCCATGATCTCGGTGGTGAAGAGGGCGGCCCCATCCCCATAGAGGAACGGGTTGCAAATAAATGGGAGACCAGCACATTCGTTACCTGTGAGTGTCTGGCGTGGCGTGGCGTGTGGAACACAGTGGAGAAGCACCGGCGGCATGCCGACCTCGGCCAGAAGCAGTATCTGGGGCTGCCCTATTACGGGCGGTGGCTGGTATCGGCTGCACGAGTCATGCTCGACAAGCAGCACATAACGTTGACGGAGTTGACGAATAAGATAGAGGAGGTGAAAAGGCGCCATGAGCAAAAGCGTTAATCAGCCTGTTGCAATCGCCAAAGGGGTCGGCGATCCCCAGTGCTACAAAGGCAAGGCCGGTGGGCCGCCGAAATTCAAGATCGGAGACCGCCTGCGGATCCGGGACCTTCCGGACATCTTCTACAACCAGACTCCGGGATACACGCGCGGGAAGGTGGGAACCGTTACGGCGCTGGCCTACGAAAGTCCGGCGCCGGAAGACGAGGCCTGGGGTCATATCGACGTGGTCGAATGGTTCTATGTGCTGGATTTCCTGCGGAAGGATCTGTGGGGCGACGATCCGTTGGATGCCAACGAGAACGATACCGTGCAGGCCGAGATTCCTGAGCGGTGGCTCGAACCGACATAGCTTTCCGGCTTTATCGAGGAGGCGGGGCGGCGGATGAAGATGTCAGGATGCAGCGCTGTCTGATCGCCCCAAGCGGACATGTCGTGACATCACTTTTTTCGGAGGATTTATGGCGAGAGAACTCGTTGACCGTCCATTGGTGTACAGTTGTTCCGGTTGTTCCAACCTCGCACAGCTTGCCAATACCCTGGCTTTGCGTCTGGACCGCGAAGGCGAAGCGCAAATGTCGTGCATCGCCGGAGTAGGTGGAGACATTCAGAGTTTTGTGCGCCAGGCCACTTCCGGACGGCCCATTCTGGCTCTGGATGGCTGCCCATTGGCTTGCGTGCAGAACACGCTGAAACGTCATGGCGTGGAGCCTGACCGCTACCTGCAGCTGCAGGAACCTGGCCTGAAGAAGCGCTATGGCTATGATGCGGAAGACAGCGATGTGGAGCGGTTCTATCCGCACGTCGCGGAGCTTGCCAGGGAAATTCGTCCGGCTCAGCAGCGCCAGTCTTCCTGATGGACAAAGCGTACGGGTGCGGCACGCCTGTCATTGATCCGTGCTTCGGGCGTGATAGACCGGTGTCTGCCTCCGTGCCTGGCGGTGACGAACGGCTTCCCGGCAGACATCAGCGTGCGGTGTTACCAGTGGATCCCTGTTCCGGTGCGTAAGGCACGGTGATGTGTTTGTCCGGACAGGGACGCAACAGGAGGGGAAGAACTTGAACAGATCGGTAACCACGAAACTGAAAGACTATTCCGCAGGAGAGCAGGCGAGCGACGAGCGTCCGCGGCGGAAAATGAAGGGCCAGCAGTACCTGGCTGAGCTGGTGCGCCGCTCGGGATCAAAGGCAGTATTCTTCGTGCCGACATTCCTGTACCCGACGCTGGTCGAATTGGCTGAGGACCCAATCAAGCGCGTCCTGTGTCATTCGGAAAAAGCCGCAGGATATATGGCCGATGGTCACGCGCAGGCATCGGGCAGGCCGGCCATCGTCATTGCCCAGGGCGGCCCCGGAGCGACAAATCTGTATGCGGGTCTCGTCGATGCCTGGCAGAGCAATACACCGGTGCTTGCGGTGACCCCGGTTCTTCCGAATTCGCGCTACCAGGGCAACTCCTATCAGGAAGCCTACGTGGATTTCCGGCCGGTGACCAAATACGACACCGAAGTGCGGACGATTGACCGGATGGCGGAATTCTTCGGCAAGGCCTACAGGGAGATGACAACAGGAGCTCCGCGTCCTGTCCACCTGTACCTGGATGGCGCACTTGAAGACCAGGAATGGGAGTTCGATTTCCAGTTTCTGGACCGGCGCTACTTTTCCTATCCGGCGTTCCGGCCGCGGGCGGACGAAGATCTGGTGGAACAGGCTGTCGAGGAACTTTGGCGTGCCGAGCGCCCGGTGATCGTATGTGGCCGCGGGGCAATTGTATCCGGTGCATGGAAGGAAGTGACAGCTCTGGCCGAACAGCTGGATATACCGGTTATGACGACATTGGGCGGCAAGGGAAGCATCGACGAGCGGCATCCCCTGGCAATGGGAGTGATGGGCTCCTACCGCAGGCCATCGACTGATCGCGTGATCGCTGACGCGGACTTGCTTCTGTATATCGGGAGCCATCACGGCGGGGCGAAGACGGAAGCAAGGCAGCTGCCGAAGCCGGGCAGCCGGGCCATTCACGTTGACATCAATCCGGCGCAGCCTGGCGCCAACTTTCCCAACGTATTGCCGCTCGTGGGCGATGCCCGGACTGTCTTGCAGCAGATGCTCATGGTTGCGCTCTCAGAAAAGCGGAGTGCGCACGGTGCCTGGGTAGCGGGCGCACAGAAGGAGCTGCGCGCATGGCGTGAGAAGGAACATCAGCACATTTATGGAAATGCAATCCCGATTCGTCCGGAACAGCTGGTAATCGAACTCACAAAAGCATGCCCGGAGAATACGCTCTACGTCACCGACACTGGCTATGTCGGTACGTGGGCGGGCGCCTTTATGGATCTTCCGGCAGGAAAAAACTTCCTGCACTGCGAGGGAAGCCTGGGGTGGGCATTTCCAGCAGCGATGGGCGCCAAAGCGGCTGTGCCGGAACGGCCGGTAGTGGCATTCACCGGCGACGGCGGATTCTTTTACCACCTCGGTGAGCTCGAAACAGCAGTGCGCAACAAGATCAACTCGGTAACGGTTGTGTTGAACAATCAGGCGATGGCTTTCCAGACGCATTTTCTGCGGTCGCACTGGCCTGGGTCCCGTGACTTGGACAAGCTGTCGGAATTCGGAAGGACAAATTTTGCCAATATCGCGCGGGATATGGGCGCCTGGGGTGTCCGAGTGTCAAATCCGAATGATATCGGCAAAGCGGTCAAGGACGCATTAGATGCAGACATGCCGGCGGTGATAGACGTGATCATAGATCAGGCCGCCGTTGCCCCCGTGGCAGTCATGGCAGGGCAGGGGAGCCGCGGAAGTACCTCCGGAAAAGAGAAAGGCCAGAAGTAGCGGAAAACGGATCCGGGTGTACCGGTGTGTGGTCTCTTGCGACCACCCTGTTCGGCGTCGATGACGGGAAAACCCGGTCCTTGGCAGAAATGCCGGAGGAGGAGCCGGGACGCGACAGTACAAATAGGGCTTTCTCCTATGGGAGCAGCTTTGGGAGCGGGGGGACGCATATGTCCGTAGAACAACGGTTATTGTCCGCGTGTTGGCGTCGCTCAGGTCGCGCACACCTCCTGGCCACGGAGGATGCCGCGCACCCCTGATCCCCGTCGCGGTTCATCCGCTCCCGGAGCCTGGCATGACCGTACACCCGCATTATGGCCTGCCAGACGCGTTTGATATCCGGGATCGGGATATCATCGCGCTAGGTACGGGCACAGCGCGCGGTTATCGCGCCCCAAGACCTTAATGCGATCAGGTTCTTCGCTGGGCACACCATCACACATGCCGCTGTCAATCTCGTACCGGCGTACCCACTCCTGCAATGTCTGAGGTACACAACCGAACTTCGGGGTGATGGACTCGATAATCGCCCCACAAGGACGCCCGGGTGTGTTCCAGCACCATCCGCATGACGCGTTCACGGACCTCAGGGGAAAACGTGTTCGCCCTGGTCATGACGCCATTTTCTCAAATGGGTGGAGGCTCCACCAATTCAGCTATGCGCAGACCAGGCCGTAAACCGGCCCGGGCTGTCGGGAAAAAGCCGCCCGACAGCCCGGGTATGTCTTTACGCCTTGACGGCGCCACGACTTCTGAACTTTGCAATCGCAAGGAAGACCAGGGCCATGAAAACGGTACCGCCAACCAGATTGCCCGCGCCTGATAGCAGCTCGTTGCGCAGGAACCCTGTCGGACCGAGACCCCAGGTGATCGCGCGCATCGGGCCATCGGCGGGCAGAGTGCCTCCAAGTGCCTGTGCAAGCTTGTTCTGCATCAGCAAGGGCAGTGCAATGAAGCCGACGTTTGCGATGCAGTGTTCGGTCATGCCGGCGACGAAGGCGAGCGGGCCGTAATAAGCCAGCATCATGCGGCCGACGTCCGTGCGGGCCTTGCAATAGAGAAACAGTGCAGTTTGAAGGAACCAGGTGCAGATAATGCCCAGAGTGAAAATCGATTCCGTTCCGACCCCTGCCTTTGCAATTCCAAGCATATGCGCTCTCTGCAGGAACGGAAGCGTCGCGTACGGGCCTGGACCGGCGGCGATTATCCCAATAAATATCAGGGCTCCGATTATGTTTCCTATCCAGCCGACCGTGATGAATCCGAGGTAGCCGCTGAGGGACATTTTGCGCCGCACCAGGGCGATGAATCCGGCCGCCATGTCAGACGTGATCAAGGTCGAGTTCGAAACCAGAATCACGACGAAGGAGAAGCCGAAGACCAGGCCGCTCACAAGGTTTGCCAGACCCGGCGTCGTGATGCCGGTGCTGACGGCAATGGCCAGGATCACGCCAAACGCTACCATTGCTCCACCAGCCAGCGATTGAAACAGGTAGCTAAGCGGATAATCCCACTTATTTACGGCAACCTTGACGAGCCTGTCGAGAGTTACCTCGACGCTGTGCGGCTCGAACGGATCATCTTCGTGCACCACTTCATGCGCAAGGCCTGTTTTAGGCCTCATCTGCGCAGCGATGTCGTTACTGTCTCTGACTATCGTGTTCACGCTATCTCCTCCGATAATGTGGATGAATAAGGGGTGTGGCTCAGGTGTATGCGTTCCGCTGCCGCCTTAATCGGCTTTCCAAACCACACGTCAAGCGAGACATTCGCAAGTCGGGTGGTCCGTACATCTTGTATCGATTCTCTTTCCTACATCTCCAGCACAAGGAAGCAATCAGTTCTGCGACCACGTCGTGCGATTTCCGCGACGGCGCGAAAATCGCCGGATACGCTTGCATTAACCTCCGCGGTACCGGACGCAATTAGCCAACGGTTGGAAATTGTCGGAATAGTGCTCATTGCATCAGACCCATTGCGCAACTGCAGATAGTCCAAATTGTGCATGCTCTTTCTTCCCGATCTGCGACCATGCCATCTTTGGCGTCATTGAATCCGAATGCCGATTCGCCCGTCGGTTCGCAAACGCCTATGTACCTACGCTCCCGCTACGCGGTTGCGGGCAAAGCTGATCGGAACCGGTATCCGCGACTGGCGCTAACTATGGAACAGGGGAATTTTTGCCGCCAAGACTAAATTTCGATTTGTGGTATAGGGGATTGCTATGGATGAAAGAGAGGAAAATGCCTCGAAAACCGGGTTGCTATGGCCAACGAATATTAGCAAACGCTTTAGTGCCAACGCATAACATTTGAAAGTCCACGCTGCTTTGCCGATTTCAAATCCGACTGTGAGGACAAGTCTCAAGCCGAATCCGGCATGCCGGAGTGGTTCGGTGCAGTCTGCAAACGGATATTTTCAACCCCAGCGGCACAGAGCGTATACCGAGCAATTGCCGTCATGCGAATGTGTGGAGCGGCTTTGCAGGCGGGCAGAACGGCAGAAGCGGCACACTATGCCCTGACCCAGGGAGTGCATGAAACTTCAATTGCAGCTGTACGGCCGTGAACGGCGGTTAGGCTTGCTGCCGCCCGCCTGTGCCTATAGTGCATGTGCACGGCGCGGGCGAAGCTTGCCGTATGTGCCAGGTGACAGGCTCTGCGCCGTTCAGGCATTTTCTTCCATGCCGTCTGCAACGCCCGGATGATAAGAAAGGTTCGCATTGCTGCGTGGCACGTCAAAGAACTGCGCGTGCTGATGGTCAGGCGCCGCCGCACGACTTTGTGGCATACACCGACCGAGGGGATCGGCCGGTTTGCCTGGCCGGCAGCAGATTTGATAATCGGAGGTGCAGCGGATGCATTCGTGAAATGAGTCCGGCATGCTTAAGTCGTCAACCTTGGTTTCAGGCATCGATTGTCGATATCGCCAGACTATGCGCGTTGTCAGAATTGGGGGTAGTCGGGCGGATTCTGCAGGGAGCTTGGTATCGGCGAGGATTGCATCTGGCCGCCCGACAACCCTGCCGGAAGGTGAAGCGGAGCATACGCGGTGCAAGGGCCTGATGTTCATTGCAGGCGCATCACCTATCGCAAAAGACCGACGAAGAATTCCTGAAGCCCAGTGCAAGCATGACCTAAGATGCGTAGATCAGGCACGTCCAATCGCTCCGGAACTCTCGGCAACCCCGGCTACGGCGCCATTTTCAGTGCCCTGACCGGGCCACATCGAGAACTCGTGGTTCAGACGGCAGCTTTGGAAGCGCCGTCAGGCTCATTCAGCGGATTCTGGTCGACGTTGCCGCTATCCACCATGCATTTCGGATCGACACACACCTCGGCTTTAGCGCAAATGTCGGGAAGGGGGCAGGGTCGGAGCCTGTGGGATCCGCGCAGACATCTTGACTCGGTCCATTCAGTGGCCAATTGTCCAAATGCCCGGCAAGCCGGGCTCTTGTACTGTCCCCGGCGACAGATCAGAACGATGGTGTGACGAGGCAGCTCTGGGAGCAGCGCAATGGAGCGAAGTCCCGGCTGCACGCAGGCGATTACGTCGGGGAGTATCGTCGCGAGCCGTCCGAAACGGACAATTTCCATGATAACGCTCAGTGACGTCGCTTCAATCGCAATGTTCAGATTGATGCCCTGTTCCATGCAATACTGGTCGATATGGCGCCGTAACGCATAATCGCTCTTAAACAGCACCAGCGGTTCCTGTTCCAGCACGTGCTTGCTCAATGGCCCGTGCTGTTGTGCGAGCGGGTGACCCGTGCCGACAACAAGACCGAGCGTCTCGATGAACAGGATATGGTTATCGACTTCTTCCGAACCGTTCTCGATTGAGAGAGCGCTGCTGAAAGCGATGCCCAGGTCAACGCGATCTTCCGCCAGGGCGTCTCCAATTTCATGCTGGGGCATTTCCAGCATATTCACCATGACGCCTGGATAGCGCACGCTGAACTGCTCCAGTAACGGGGTAGCCAGGTAATCAGTGATCGGAGTCATCCCGATACGGAGCGAGCCGCTCTTCAGATCGCTCAGATCCTGAACGGCCCGCTTCGCCGATTCAAGTTCCCCCAATGCGCGGCGGGCATGACGTACATAGACTTCGCCGGCCGCTGTGAGGCGCACAGCCCTTCCGGAGCGATCCAGCAACTGGACGTCCAATAACTGTTCCAATTGCTTGATTTGCTGCGAGAGGGTGGGTTGCGATACAAACAGGACTTCTGCTGCACGCGTGAAGCTGCGATGTTCAGCTACCGCAATGAGGTAGCGAATCGAGCGCGGCAAAACAATGTTTCGATCCATAGCCACCTTCTATAACACTCATCAGAATTTAGTCTTGGTACACCATACTCTCATGTTGCATAGTTACGCACAATTGCAGAGGTGGTCTTGTACCGTTTGTCAGGAGAACCTGGTTAAGGCTGCGTGTTTTGTTTGTGTGACAACCGGGATGCGCCGGGGTTCAAGGCCGGGAAAGTGAAATCGTCTTCGAAAGACCATGACGTAAGATGCTGAACAAGCAATGTAATGTCAGGTGTTGCAGCCACGGGCCCGGAGTTGAATCTATTTCTGCCTGCGCTCCCATTCTCCGGTCGGGGAGTGATTCGCGGCACAGCGGCATTGGCATCCTGCGCGCGTCGACGGAGCGTGATGCGGGAATGGCACCGTATTGCGTAAGCGCGCACTGACTGAAAACAGTGTCGGACGCCTGGCGCAGGAGCAGCAGGAGCACGATGTCCTGCAGCGCGGTCCGGATAAGGGCAATGGGTTTGCGGTGGAATGCGGGACGGGATCAGTCATTCCTCACAAATCCCAGGTGGAGAAGGCAAGAAGCGATTCTTTCGCAATGCGGACGTATCGATGGGCTGTGTAATTTCGATTGAGCACTCGGTTCGGTGTGATGCGGGCCGGCGGTGTCGCTGATGCGCCAGGCTGCGGGAAAGCTCGGAAAAGTGCACGACGGCATCCGGCGCTGCAACGGGTCGCCAATTCCCCGAAACCTGACATGCCGGCTTTCTTCGAAGGCTGATATGGAGCCATGCAGCAGAGATGCTGCTGGTGGAAGCAGGGCGAAAGAACAGTGGGCGCACACCAAAGCGTATTCTTTTCGGAAATTGATCAATCCTGGCAAGAATTGGGAGGTCAGCACATGATCGCACATCTGCGAACGTTCCTCGGCAGCGATGCGGGTCTCAAGAAGAGGGTGATGGGTGTGCTCGGCCTGCTCATCGCGTTCAACGTCGTTGCGTGGACCTGGACGTTGATCGTGTTTCACGGCAGTCCGGTGCTGCTCGGTACCGCGGTGCTGGCGTATTCCTTCGGGATGCGGCACGCCTTTGATGCCGACCACATCGCTGCCATCGACAATGTCACGCGCAAACTGATGCAGCAGAACAAGCGGCCGGTGACAACAGGTCTGTTTTTCTCGCTGGGGCACTCACTGGTGTTGGTCATCGCCA
>JAJYEK010000256.1:2619-4155 GCA_021785795.1 Pseudomonadota bacterium | reverse complement strand
GCACACCCCTCGCGCCGCACGCTGCGCACAAAGTTCGATCCGATAAACCCAGCACCGCCCGTAACTAGCCAGTTCGGCAACTGCATCCGCCCACCTCCCCCGGTGTATATCCCTTCCGTATCAACTGTTTATGTATCATACTGCACGCCGTATCTTAACAGGCCGCGCGGCTCTTTCACCAAACGCTCGACAATCCGTTTTGCGCGTCCATCACAAAAAGCGCCGGCCGATTCGGCTGCATCCGCTGTCCCTCCCGAAGAACGCGGTCGTTGCTGCCCCCCAACAGCCGCGCTCCGCACAGTCTACATCGGAATCCCTGCTCTCTGAATCCGTCCCGCGGCAACGATCCGCCGCGACTCGCGGATCGGTCCGGACCTCACGTCGAATCTTTCCGCGACCGCACCGGCAGGGGAGCGGGGCGACGGCGCTATGCACGCCCCGATGGCTCGAATTCCGGCCGCCCCTTCTATAACCCTGTCAACCTGTACGCGCGCACGGCGTTAATCAGACTGTAACCGCCATTACCATGACGGTGACGGACAAACTCGAAAAACCATCCACAAGGAGACATTGATGCTTAAGCCCGTGATTATGGCACTCGGTACCGTGCTGGCCATTTCCGCTTTTCCTCTCGCGCAGGCAGCCCCTCGCTTTGCCCACCCCGTGCGGCATGATATCAGACGGGATACGCGCGACATGCACCACGACCGGCACGACTTCCACAAAGACCGGCACGATCGCAGCCGGGACCGGCGCGCGCTCCGCCGGGACCTGCACCACGGCAACATGACCGGAGCCCGCAGGGAACGCCGTGACCTGCGCTCCGATAATCGCGACATTCATCACGACCGGCGCAACATCCGCAGCGACCGTCGTGACCGTCGTCATGACTTGCATCGGCGCCGCGACTAAATATCCGCGAGTGCGGCGAGACATTCCAGGGGAGGCTTGTCGATCATCCGAACCTGCCGTTCACACCGATGCTGGCACATCGCCCGATACACCGGCAGCACTGGTACTCAAGGGGCTTGGCGGCCGGCGGCATGCACTCCACACGCTGAACCCTTTTCCGGCCGGCTCATTCTCGAATACGGCCCGCGGTAACCATAAAGGGTCTGGCCAAAGGCCCCAAACCGCCGCAGAACTCGATCGGTGCCCCGCCACCCACCCAGCACGGCAGGCGGCGGAGCATCGATTCATTTCTTGGCGCGGCGCTTGCGCACCGGCGCCCGGGTCCGGGTACGTACCGAAGGCCTGAAACGGCCGGTGTCTTCAGCCACTTCCATGCGTTCAATCAGATCCTGGTCATGTTCGTCCCGATAGGGCTTCAGATCCAGATCAGCGGGCACCTCCGTGAGACGCTCGTCTCCGATGTCCTTGACGTAGCGCTGCATGAAGCTGTCATAGGCGCTCCACAGTATCCGGTCTGCCCGCACCGCAGCCTCTTCCGCCCGGGTGGCAATCTGGTGGGCGTGCAGATAGTGCAGATTGAGTTCATCAATCAGCGTCTTCTCGACCGTCTCGTGCAGGATCAGA
>JAJYEK010000256.1:0-2609 GCA_021785795.1 Pseudomonadota bacterium | reverse complement strand
ATGTCTCCGGCAGGTGCCGATCAATATAGATAGTCCGGCCATCCTGGCTGTAGCCGGCCAGATAGGGAATGTCATGATCGCGATCGAGCCGGATGCGCCGCAGGATTGCGTCCAGGGCACGGTCCAGCATGAGGCTGGACACGTACCAGTCGGGCCGCTTCAACTTGCGGTGCACTGAGATCGGATGGCAGCTGTTTTTTGGCATAAAACCCTCCTCGTTTCGTCAATTTAGACTTCTCGCGGGCAAAAACCGGCAAGGCCGTCGCTCTCTGCGGTGCGCCTTTCAAAAAAGGCCTGCTTGTCGGTAGGTAATTATAAGCTATTGTTTTCAATTGAATTAAACACGCCGGCGGGCAGATCGGACGCCGGGGACCGGAAAACATGGGATCCGGTAGTTTATGTATTTATTGATGGTATCAAACTTGCACGGCATTCCTGGAAATTTCTCTATCGGCTCGAAAGAGATTTCCTATGCAAATAATGCGGGTACTGCGGTCGCTCCGCCTGCGTGCCTACCTGCTGTTTCTGGTTCTGCTGGTTCTGCTGCCTACAGCAGGCCTGCTGGTGCACACAGCCATCGACCAGCGACGGCTCGCAGCGGTTGCTGCCGAGCACCGTGCGCTGCGGATCGCGCGGATCGCCGATCTCGAGCAGTTTCAGCTGGTCACAGCCAGCCGCGCACTGCTGACATCCGTTTCGCAGATCCTGGTTCCCCACGCCTCGGAGATGCGCCGCTGCGCTCCACTGCTGGCCGGCCTCCTTAAGACCGAACCCTATTACATCAATCTGGGCATTATCAACGCGAGCGGTCGCATCGTGTGCAGCGCGGTTCCGTCCGCGCATCCGGTCACGGTGGCCGATCGCGCCTATTTCCGCCGCGCCTTGATGACCGGCCAATTCGCCGTCGGCAACTATCAGGTCGGACGGATCACTGGCAAGCGCACGTTGAACTTTGCCGTCCCGGTGTTCGATCGGGAGGGCAGCCCGCGCTGGGTCGTGTTCGCCGCGGTCAATCTTTCCTGGATCCACCGGATGATCGCCAACATGTCACTGCCGCACGACCTGGCCGTCACCGTAGTGGATACCCACGGCACGGTGCTCGCCCGCGACCCGGACTCGGGAACAACCGTCGGGCGGTCGATTGCCGACTTACCCCTAATGCGCATCCTGAAACGCCTCGGCAGCGGCACCACCGAACTCACCGGATTTGGCGGAGTTGTCGATCTTTACGGCTTTACCCCGCTCGACATCAGCACACACGGCGATGTGTACGTCATCGCCAGCATTCCCAAGGCCATTGCCTTGGCTGCCGCCAACCGGGCCTTCTTTCAAAACCTAACGCTGTTCATCATGGTGGCATTGGCCGCACTGGGGGCCGCATGGGTAGGCGCCGATGCGCTCATCCTGCGTCGGGCCAAGGCGATCAGCAAGGCCGCCCACCGTCTCGGACAGGGCGACATGACTGCCCGCACCGGCCTTCGGCATGATCACGGCGATTTCGGCGAGGTGGCGTTTGCTCTGGACGACATGGCCGGAAAGCTGCAGCGCCACGAGGATGAAATTGACGCGGCCAACCGGAGAATGCATCAGATCAACCGTGCCCTGCTGACTCTGGGTTCATGCAACCGCACCCTGGTGCGCGCGGTCGACGAAATGTCGCTCCTGGAAGGGATGTGCCGGGTGATCGTGGAGACCGGCGGCTATCGCCTGGCCTGGGTCGGCTATGCGCAGCAGGATGCCGGCAAGAGCGTCGACGTTCAGGCACAAGCCGGATTCGACCAAGGCTACCTCGAGAACATCAGGCTCACCTGGGCAGACGCCGAACGCGGCCGCGGACCTGCCGGCACTGCCATCCGCACCGGCGCCCCCTGTCTGGTCCATGATCTACTCTCCGACGCGCGCTTCGGTCCGTGGCGACAGGATGCCCTGAATCACGGCTATCGCGCCTGCATCGGCCTGCCGCTCACGGTGCACGGACAGGTCATCGGCGTTTTGATGATCTACTCGGCGGAATCAGACGCATTCGCCCACAAGGAAGTGGATCTGCTCACGGAACTGGCCGATGACATCG
Organism: Pseudomonadota bacterium; assembly: GCA_021785795.1. The sequence goes on along the minus strand of JAJYEK010000256.1, from coordinate 538 downwards.
CCTTTGGCATCGAGACCCTGCGAACGCGTGCATTGAGCCAGAAGGCGCACGAGACGATCTGGCGCATGGCCTATTACGACGAGGTAACGGGGCTTCCCAATCACGCGCGGCTCACCGAATTTCTGCAGCAGATGCTGTCCGACAATACCGACGACACCCATTCGTTCTCGCTACTCATGCTGGACATCGATCACTTTCGCGAGATCAACGACGCAATGGGGGTCGAACATGCCAACGCGCTGCTTCACGAAATCGGTTTGCGCATACGGAGCACCTTGCCCGAGGAGGAACTCGTGGCACGCATGCGCGGCGACGATTTCGCCGCGCTGCTTCCGGACAATGACGCGGATCATGCGATCAGGACCGCACAGCGCATCATGGAAATAATGCAGCAGCCGTTCATCACCGGCGAACTTTCACTCGACGTGCGTGTGAGCATCGGCATCGCCCAGTTCCCGCAGCACGGCAACCAGGCTGACCAGCTGCTGCGGCGCGCGGACCTGGCCGTGCGCCGCGCCAAGCGCTCCGACAGCGGCTA
>JAJYEK010000255.1 GCA_021785795.1 Pseudomonadota bacterium | reverse complement strand
TCCCCCTTAAGGTGCAGCACGATCGCCTTGCGGATCACCAGCGAGTCGTCGGCAACGAGGACACGCTCGGTTACAGTCCGGTCCAAGGCATTGTGTTCAGGCATGCATCCACCCCGGTCTCGATGGCGCCCGCCCCGCCCCCGCGCAACTGCGGAAAGCCAGGCCGGCTGTGGTGATTTCCAGTCTGATATCCCCGACCCGGCCGCAGAATAGCGGCCGGATTCCCTTATTTTTTTGCAGCTTTCCCAGCGAATTCGGCAAGCTCCCGATCCTGTCTAGTCTAGCAGAGGGCCGGCCCGGTGGCCGGCATCGGGAATAGACCTTAGAATAGCTCTGAACCAGCGGTCGGGAGGCAGCTCATGGCAAAAGACGGCTTCGTACCGAAAGTTGTGCCGGCTCCGGACGGATTACGGACCGGCGGCGCACAGCCGGATGGAATCCAGGCCGGACCGCGGCCACGCGGCATTGACCGCAGCCGTGCGGCTGCGGCGGGTCCGCCGGGGTGCCGCCGGGCATGGCGCTCATGACAGCACGCGCGGTCCGATTCTACGACCGCTTTCCACCCGCAGATTCCTTTCATGCCGAGGTCCTGGAAGGACTGGGCGCCTACCCGAAGCGCATTGCGCCGAAGTTCTTTTACGACACGCGCGGTTCGCAGCTGTTCGAGGCAATCTGCGACCTCCCCGAGTATTACCTCACCCGCGCGGAGACCGAGATCCTCACCGCCCATGCGCCGGAGATCGCAAGACTCGTCGGCCCGGGATCCCTGCTGATCGAGCTTGGCAGCGGCAACAGCCGCAAGGTGCGCTTGCTGCTTGAAGCCCTGCAGCCGGCCGCCTATCTGCCTATGGACATATCGCGCGATCATCTCCTGCGTGCCGCGCACTTGCTGGCAGCGGAGTATCCCTGGCTGCACGTACATGCCACCTGCGTCGACTACAGCCGGCGGTTTGAGCTGCCGTTCAGGTCCGATGGCCCCCGCAAAATCGCATTCTTTCCCGGCTCGAGCATCGGCAACTTCGAACCTTCGGAGGCCGTCGCATTCCTGCGCAACGTGGCGCGCGTACTGAGACCTGACGGCGCACTGCTGATCGGAGTCGACCTCAAGAAAGAGGCCCGGGTGCTGAACGCCGCCTACAACGACGCGCGCGGCATCACCGCGCAATTCAACCTGAACCTGCTAGCACGCATCAACCGGGAACTCGATGGCGGCTTCATCCTGGACCGCTTTGAGCACAGGGCGTTCTATAATGAGGCGGAAGGCCGCATTGAAATGCACCTCGCCAGCCGCCGCCGGCAAGCAGTACCGGTCGGCGGACAGCAAATTCTGTTCGCCCAGGGCGAAACCATACATACCGAGAACTCGTACAAGTACGGGCTGGATGAATTCCGGAACCTCGCCTCTCAGGCGGGATTCCGCCCGCTCCACGCCTGGTCCGACAGGCGCGGACTGTTCAGTGTCCATTATCTCGGAGGCACGCCGACCTGAACTGCAATTACGTCTACAGACCAGCAACCGCCCGGCTCCACCCTGGAACCATTTTACCCCGACGAACTGCCGGAGCCGGGCCTGTGGTATAGTTTCGGGCGTACTCCACCCGGCAACGGACCTTGAGCGGCGCCCTGTGCTACAAAAACAGCAAAATCAGCCACAAGCAAACCAGCAAATGCAACGAAAAAGTAGCTTCACTTACGAAGAGCTCCTGAGTTGCGGTCGCGGCGAGATGTTCGGTCCGGGGAACGCCCAGTTGCCCCTTCCGCCCATGCTCATGTTCGATCGCATCATCAGCATCACGGAGAACGGCGGCGCCCACAACAAAGGTCAGATCGTTGCTGAACTCGACATCAAGCCGGACCTGTGGTTTTTCGGCTGCCATTTTGAGGGCGATCCGGTGATGCCGGGTTGCCTTGGCCTGGACGCGATGTGGCAACTGCTCGGCTTTTTCCTGGGCTGGCTGGGCGGACCCGGACACGGACGGGCTCTCGGTGCAGGCGAGGTGAAGTTCACGGGCCAGATCACACCGAAAAACCATCTGGTAAGCTACCGTGTGGATATTCGCCGCCTGATCATGCGCAAGCTCTACATGGGGATCGCCGATGCGGTCATGGAGGTCGATGGGAGACCGATCTACGCGGCCACTGACCTGCGTGTAGGGCTGTTCGTTTCAACGGATAATTTTTAGGGGGATCAGCCGTGAGACGCGTGGTCGTAACCGGGCTCGGCATCGTCTCGAGCATCGGCAACAGCAAGGAGGAAGTGCGCGAGTCCCTGCGTCAGGGCCGCTCGGGAATCGAGTTTCACCAGGAATACGTCGACCTCGGATTCCGCACGGCGGTGCATGGCCCGATCCGGCTGAATCCGGAGGAGCTGATCGACCGCAAGATCTATCGCTTCATGGGCAACGGTGCGGCCTACAACTACCTGGCCATGCGCGAAGCGATTGCGGACTCCGGATTGACCGCGGCCCAGATCTCAAACCCGCGCACCGGCCTTATTGCGGGATCCGGCGGCTCGTCCACGGAAAACATCACGCGCGCCGTCGACCTGTTGCGCCAGAAGGGACTGCGCAAGGTCGGGCCATACATGGTCACCCGGACCATGTCCAACACCAATGCCGCCTGCCTTGCCACTGCCTTCGCCATCAAGGGCGTCAGCTACTCCATCAGCTCGGCCTGCGCCACCAGTGCCCACTGCATTGGCAATGCTGCCGAGCTGATCCAGCTAGGAAAGCAGGATGTCGTATTCGCGGGCGGCGGCGATGAGGTGCACTGGACCATGACGCTGCTGTTCGACGCGATGGGAGCGCTGTCGTCCAAATACAACGACAAGCCGACCACGGCTTCGCGTCCGTACGACGTCGACCGTGACGGCTTTGTCATCTCCGGAGGTGGCGGCACGATCGTACTTGAGGAGCTGGAACATGCCCGGGCCCGCGGAGCCCGGATATACGCCGAACTTGCCGGCTATGGCGCGACTTCGGACGGTTTCGACATGGTGCAGCCTTCCGGAGAGGGTGCAGTGCGGTGCATGCGCCAGGCACTGGCCGGCATGGAATCCACGGTTGACTATATCAACTCTCATGGGACGAGCACGCCCATCGGTGATGTGCGCGAACTCGAGGCTATCCGGGAGGTGTTCGGTGATCACTGCCCCCCAATCAGCTCGACCAAGTCCATCACCGGGCACGCGCTTGGCGGCGCCGGGGTGAACGAGGCGATCTACTGTCTGCTGATGATGGAGTCCGGCTTCATCGCTGCGTCGGCCAACATATCCAACCTGGACCCGGCGGCCGAGGGAATTCCGATAGTCCGTCAGCGCGTCGACCACGCCACGCTCGATACAGTGCTGTCCAACAGCTTCGGCTTCGGTGGGACCAACGCCTGCTTGGTGTTCCGTCGCTTCCGTCCCTGAACACGGACTGCCACCAATCCGGTCCCAGAGCCGGACACCGCATCCCCGCGACTGGCAGGCTTCTCCGGACCGGGCGCATCACCACCGCTTCATGGCAACGGGTCGCGAATTGAGCTTCGGCGATGGACAACGGAAACTCCCGATGCCACACGGCTGCCGGCCGCTCCCGGCACGCCGCGGGCCCCGCGGCGTGCCGCCGCCCTGATCAACGCCAGCTTTCCAGAACGCGTGAGCCGCTTGATTGCCCATTCGCGCCGGAGCGCATCAGTGCGCGTATCGCAGCGTTCACAATGGCGCAGGATGACGGGACCACGACCGCGGGTATAACGCGCCGCACGACCGGCATCATGCTGTGCCAGGCGCCGAACAACATCTTTTGTCACGCCGGTATAAAGCGAACCGTCCCGGCACTCGATGATATATACCTGCCAGTTGCCGTCGCGTCCGGCGTCCCGACGGCGTTGCCCGGACACCGCTGTCTGCCGCGCGCGGATCCCAGCCGGCCTCTGACGGCTGATCGGCCGGTCCCGCCAGTGGGGCACTATCCTGATTCCCTGCCGGCGAGGTAGAGCCAAGTCTCGACCACCGAATCGGGATTCAGGGAGACGCTGTCGATGCCCTCGTCCATCAGCCACTTGGCCAGATCCGGGTGGTCTGAAGGACCCTGGCCGCAGATCCCGACATACTTGCCGGCCTTGCGGCAGGCCTCGATGGCCCGGTGAAGCAGCACTTTGACGGCCGGATCGCGTTCATCGAACAGCTGCGCAACCAGCCCCGAATCGCGGTCCAGC
>JAJYEK010000254.1 GCA_021785795.1 Pseudomonadota bacterium | reverse complement strand
CCGGCCGCCACCGCTTCCGCATACGGGCTGCGGCAGATGTTTCCCATGCATACGAATACCAGACGTTTTACCCGTGGCCAATCGATGCGCTCGAACTTTCGCCAGAACCCGATGCGATATGCCAGTAAATAGGGGTAGTACGCAGCCATCGCCCGCTTGCGCCCATGTCGCTGCGCGATCTGCTGTGACCATTTCTTCCACAACGGCAGGTGCGCCGACGCGTCAGCTGAACGTCGGCCCGGGACCGGGGGATTGGTATTTGCCGTCACGAATTGCGCGTCCTGGAACGGAGCCAGTCCTTCGAACGAAGCCAATTCTTCCCCCACTCGATCCATGTGCTGTACTGCAGGAAGTCCTCCAGCGTCTCCGGAAACACAAACCGGTCAATCCGTCGCGGCAGGTCGATACGCTTTGTATTCTCGCAGGAATGAACATAGCCTGCATCCGACGTGACAAACGTCGATAGCCCGGCATCACGCAGAAATCCGACCTCGCGCGTTCCAAAAATCCCGCTGGGAAAATTGAAAACGGGCAATGGATCGTCCAGCTCGCGGCAGACCCGCTGCCAGGAACCCGTGATCTCGCTGCGCGCCAGATCGTCCGGCATGCCCGTCAGGATACGATGGCTTACCGAGTGCGGCGCGAAGGAGAAAAGCCCGGTGCGCTCGAGCGCCCTGGCTTCGTCCCAGGTCATGGGCGCGTATGCGCGTGGCGCGGACTGCGGGATCCCCACACCGGTCGCTTCAGACAGTCCTGCGAGCACGGCAAGAAACTCGGTGTGCTCCATCAACTTGCAGCGCAGACGCAGATCGTCGATGGCACGGGTACGCTGCGCATCGGTGCGGAGATCATATGACAGCATCGTTGATCCGGTCCGGATCGCCACCGAAGTGTGCGCAGTATTTCTGAGCGCATACGCCACCTGATCGTCCCACGGCCACAGCATACGGTCGATGAAACCCGTGATCAGGAAGATCGTGGCCGGGCAATCATAGTGCCCGAACAAGGGCGCCGCGATTGCCGCCTGATCGTAGCTACCGTCATCGAACGTAAACGCCACGCAGTGATCCTTCGAGGACACATCGCAATCCTGACTGGCAATCAGATCCCGGAGCGATACGAGTCGGCAGTTCTGGTGCCGAAGGCGCTGCAACACGGTTTCCACGAACGCTACGGAGTGGCCGGGCATGCCCCGCGCCGGATCTTCGAAGCGGTGCATCATGAACACCGTTCCGAGGCATCCGGTCAAAGAATTGAATAGCGTGCATACCCTCGGATGCGCCAGCGTGCGGATGGTCGCCTGTTTCAAGATGCTCTTTGTCCGCCGGATCACCGTAAGCCCTTAAGCCGAATTACCGGGATTATAGCAAGATATATGCCAACCTGAATCCCTGGAACCACCTCGTACCGATGGTGCCCTTTCCTCTCCGAAATAGGCATGTCCTGTGCGACTGACGATGGTAACAGGCCACCCCGTCCCATCGCCCGCCGCGCTCCGGCGCAACAGCCGGAACATCCTGGACCTAATGCGGACCCGGGAGAACCATTGTCTGGCCCGTCTCATGTCTCGCGCGCCGCCGGCACCTAGCGGCGATAGAGCGTGGTCCATTCGTTGAAATCCCGCCCGAGCATGGCTCTTATCCCTTCGGTCTTTTCGAGCAGAATCGGCCTCAGATAGCGTTCCACGGCGGCAACGTCCTGTGACGCGTGATCCACGCGTCGCTCTGCTAGCCGGGTCCCGATTTGCCGCAGACTCCGCGGAACCATCGGCGCCAAGCTGTCCCATGCCTGTGAATAGCGGAGACGGTTGAGAATCCCGAAACCGCCCACGCGCTTTGCCTCCGCAGGCGCCGCGTTCCAGCGTCTGCGTGTGCCTTCCGGCCGGAACCCGCTGTCCACCCGCAACCAATCGAAAATTTCCCGCAACACATCATCCGGATTTCCGACCATGTGCTCGAATGTCGTCGTATACACGCGTTCGCGTCCGAAAATATCGATATAAGGCCTCAGCTGCATCGCATAGTCGCTGAACGCGACGTACTGAGGATCGCGCCTGACGGCAGACAGCATGCTACGCCATTCCCGACCCCACTTCATGTCGCGCACGTTGTGCCAGTAATGGCTGATGGCGCGCTCGACGGGATCGCGCATCAGATAGATGAAGCGCGCATCGGGATTGAATCTGGCGATGCGCTCTGGCACGCCCTTGTAGACCGGCAGCTTCGTGTAATGAGTACTGGATTCGCCCAGGACGACCGCACCGTTCGCCTGCGCGAACAGGCTGCGGTACCATTCGTACCCCTTGGGCCACGCCAGTTCCTCAACGAAGAATCCCGGCTCTTTCGGCTCGCACATAAATATGGCGGGATGCTCGTTGAGATAGTTGTGCAATGATGTCGTGCCCGATTTCATCGCACCGATGATAAACAGGTTTACATTCGGTGATTCCTGCATGGACACCTCGAGAACGCTCTGCCGCCCGGGAACTGGATTGAATGACGCGGTTATTGCCCTGGCCAAGGGCACCTTCGGACTCAGGAGCCATCGGCCGCGAAAAGAAGGGCCCGCACCGCCCGCGGGTTCCGTACCAACGACAGGATCCGGGCCCGCTCCTGCGGGTCGAAAACCGGCAGCACCAGCAGCAGTCCGATGAACAGCAGCATCTCCATCGCGTGAATGGTGATTGCCCAGACGAGCCTGCCCGGAACAAAAAGCGACAGCAGGTAGACACTGACTGCCAAGGCGCAGATCTTAGCGACCTTCCCCCACCGCAGACCCATGTTATATGAGGACTGCGATACGCTGTAGATCCATACGAACCTCGCCGCGAAACCGATCAGCGTGGCAACCGCCGCACCGATCGCTCCGAAACGCGGGATCAGGATCACATAGCCCACGGCGGCGATCATGGCGGCCGCAATGGTCGAATAGAACGTATGCATGGTCTTGCCGTGGAGCAGCAGGCCGACGTTCGTAAAGGAGGTCCATGCCTGGAACACGTAGGCGACGACGATCATCGGCACCACCTCATAGGCGTTCCAAAAATTGCGATTGGACATGATCCGCAACACATCCTGCGCGAACACCGAAATGCCCAAGGCCCCGAAGACCAGCGTCAGACTGACGACAACGAAGGTCTTGTTGAAAATGGCCTGGGGGTTCTCGCTCTTCAGGACAACATAGCGCTGGCTATCCCAGATGCCCGAAAACGGCGCCCAGCCCATGGCAAGCAGCAGATAACCGAACCGGTAGCCCAGACTATATATGCCCACTTCTGCGGTATTGCTGAAGTGCCGAAGGAAAAACCGGTCGCTGCTGGTAAAAAAGAACGTCGCCACAGCCGACAGAACCAGCGGCCAGCTGAACGCCGCAAGCTCGCGCGCCTTGCTGCGCGAAAACCGCAGTCCGGTGCGTGATAGGGTATAAAGCGCAAGCACGACAAACATGACGCTCCCGGAGAGCAGGGCGCTGTAGATGACACCAGACACCCGCAGATGCTCGATCACAACAAAATAGATGTTGAAACTCAGCTGCAGCACGAGCCGCAGTGTGCTGAGCGCCACGAACGACCAGGGACGCTGTTCCGCGCGCAAGCTGATGAAAGCGAGCTCCACGAGCGCTGAAAGCGGAAGTGTGATGCCGTACAGGCGCATGTCGGTGGCACGCTTAGTGGTGCCGAACACGGCCAGCGAAAGTTCGTTGCCCAGTCCTATCAGCAGCAGAAGACCGAACAGCGTCAGGCATGCCACCAGAATCAGGGCGGTGGATACCACTTCGTTCTTGTCCCGGGCCTCCTCATAGCTCGCGTGATACCGGAATATCGCCTCCCCTACCCGCAGACCGAATACGACCGAGAACAGGTCGACCGTCGTCGAAAGCAGCTCGATCACGCCATAATCCGATGGGCTCAGATGGCGCGTATAAATCGGCAGCATGACTATGCTGGCCAGATTGCGCAGGATCGTGCCGAACGTGTAGATGGCCGTATGTCTGACCAGCGTTTGGGTTTCGCGGCTCACGGCGTTCTCATTGTTCGGGCATTGCGACCGTCCGGACCCGCCCGTTCACGGGCGGGCACCGTGCGCCCAGTCGCCGCCCATGACACGGTGATAAGCCCGCTCCATCCGGCGCGCGTACTCATCCACATTGTATCGGGCGAGCACCTTGCGGCGCCCCAGATCTCCCATTTCGCCACGCAGGCGCTCATC
>JAJYEK010000253.1 GCA_021785795.1 Pseudomonadota bacterium | reverse complement strand
TGCATTACGACATTGCAACTGGCACTCTGACTGCGGTAGCGGGCTCCGCCCAGGACCGCGTTCACGTCGTCATCCAGCCACAAGAGGCTTCAGCACCTACAAATTCCGGTCCGGTTCAGCCCGGCAAGAGGCCTTGAATTGACGATCCTCGCCGCAACCGGCCTAAGTAAGCGCTACAAGGCACGTCAGGTCGTTCAGGACGTGTCGCTTGAAATCCGCAGCGGTGAGGTCGTGGGTCTGCTCGGTCCGAACGGCGCCGGGAAGACAACCTGCTTCTACATGATCGTCGGCCTCATTCCCATTGACCGCGGCACAATCCACCTTGATGGCCGGGATATCAGCCGCCTGCCAATGCACAAACGTGCACGCCTTGGACTGGGTTATCTGCCCCAGGAACCATCGGTTTTTCGCAAACTTTCAGTACAGGACAACATTCTTGCAATACTCGAAACTGTCTCCGGCCTAAGCCCGACCGAGCGCGCTCATCGGCTCGAAGAACTGCTGCAGGAGCTTCACATCACGGAGCGGCGCACGACGCTCGGGGTGAGCCTGTCCGGCGGCGAGAGGCGGCGCGTGGAGATTGCGCGTGCACTCGCGACTCGACCCCAGTTTATCCTCCTGGATGAGCCCTTCGCCGGTGTCGATCCCATCTCGGTTCTCGATATACAACAACTCATCACGCATCTGCGAGAACTGGGGATAGGAGTGCTGATTACCGACCATAACGTGCGCGAAACCCTGAAAATCTGTGATCGCGCCTACATTCTTAGCGAAGGCCGGGTACTCGCCGCGGGCATGCCGGCGGAAATCTTGTATAATGAAGAGGTAAAAAAGGTCTACCTGGGCGAAGACTTCCGTCTATAGCAGTGCCAGGCGGACAATGCAGCTTTCCGGCCCCGCTGACCGCAGATATTCGGGGTAAAAGGCAACGGACCGCGGCGCCCGCCCGTCCAAGGCGGCAGCATATCTATCAGTGAGGCAACTTCCGGGCCGGCCGCTGCTTGCAACCAGCCCGCCAAATGACATTCAATGGATCGGAAAATGGACTAGACTTCTGGGCAAGGGAAGACAAAAACATCACTTTCGCTGCATGGCCCATGCAGCACGGACACCAAGAACGATACCGTTTCGCCAATGAAGCAGTCGTTGGATCTTAAACTCGGTCAGCATCTGACCATCACGCCCCAGCTGCAGCAGGCAATACGGCTGCTGCAGCTGTCGTCGTTGGAACTGCAGCAGGAAATCCAGGAGGCGATCGAAAACAATCCTCTGCTGGAAGAGGTTGATGAGGAGGTTAGCGCCGGCAAGAACGATGGCGACAGCCCCCCGGGCGACCAGGAAAAGAAGGACGAACCCGAAGCAGGCGGAGAGGAAAGCGAAGAGGCGGTCGCGGGCGATGAGGTCGCGACGGACACAGGTCCGGACCACGATGCCGAGACAAACCCGGACGACTATGTCGCCGAGTCGTGGGAAGATACCTTCGACACTTCTGCAGGCACGGCTGACCGGCCGGCTTCGGATGACGGACTTCCCGACATAGATGCCCGTAACAGCATTCCGCTCACCCTCCGGGACCATCTCCTGTGGCAGATGCAGATGACGCCTTTCTCGGATGCCGACCGCCAGATCGCGATGGCCCTGATCGATGCCATCAATGACGATGGCTATCTGACCGTCGGCCTGGAGGAAATTCGCCAGGCAGTGGGCACCGACGCCCGCCAAGACCCGGCAGGCCAGTCGGACAACGCAGACACGGTGGAGCTGGACGAGATTGAAGCGGTACTGCATCAGATCCAGAACTTCGACCCCATCGGAGTGGGGGCACGCAACCTGAGCGAATGCCTGCTGTTGCAGCTGCGCGGGATGAAGCCCGGCACTCCGTTTCTTGACGCCGCACACGAACTCGCGCAGCCTGGGAACCTCGATCTGCTGGCATCACGCGACTTCAAGCAGCTGCGCCGGGTATTGAAGCTGCGGCCGGATGAACTGCAGGCGGCGATTGAGCTTATTCAGCAGCTCAATCCCAGACCCGGCGGAAGTGTCCAGACTTCGCAAGCCAGCTACGTCGTGCCCGATATCATCGTGAAAAAAATGCGCGGTGTATGGCGGGCCGAACTGAATAGTGGTACGACACCGCGGCTGCGCATCAACACGCACTACGAAAAGATGATTCACCGCGGAAGCGGAAGTGCCGACAACAAATACCTGCAGGAGCGCCTGCAGGAGGCACGCTGGTTCATCAAGAGCCTGGCAAGCCGCAACGACACGTTGCTGAAGGTGGCAAGAGCCATTGTCGATCGTCAGCGCGCGTTCTTTGACCACGGGCCCGAGGCCATGAAACCGCTGGTACTGCACGACATCGCCGAGGTGGTCGAAATGCACGAATCGACCATTTCGCGCGTTACAACCCAGAAATACATGCTGACACCGCGCGGCATCTTTGAGCTCAAGTACTTCTTTTCAAGCCACGTGAATACCGCCGATGGTGGTACCTGTTCGGCGACTGCGATCCGCAGTCTGATCAAGAAGCTGGTGGAATCGGAAACCTCATCCAGGCCCATCAGCGACAGCAAGATCGCCGAGATCCTGGAGGAGCAGGGCATTCATGTAGCACGGCGCACCGTCGCCAAGTACCGAGAATCCCTTAATATTCCCCCATCCAGCCAGAGGAAATCGCTGGTTTAATCGTTGCATTCGGAGAGCAGCTATGCAGATCACAGTGACCGGACAGCAGGTAGAAGTTACTGAACCCCTGCGCAACTATGTCTCGGAGAAAATCGGTCGGATTCAGAAGCACTTTGATTACATGACAACCACCAACGTAGTGCTGCATTTCGAGAAACGCAAGAATCGTCACACGGTCGAGGCCACGATCAACGCCAAGGGCACCAAGCTGCATGCGGATTCCGAGCACAATGACATGTATGCCGCCATCGACAACCTGGCCGATAAGCTGGACCGTCAGGTTTTGAGACACAAGGAAAAAATGACGGACCATCACCGCAACGGTGGCGCTCTCAAGGATCAGAAAGCTGACTAGCACGGCTTGCGCGCCGGTTACCACGGCGCGCGCCCGGCGTCGAGGCACGTGGACTACGTGACCGAGGCGCCGGCACCTCACTTCTGATTTACAGCGTTCCACGAAGACACCAGCCAGACTGGCTGGCAACCCATTCCGGTGCCAGTTGCCCTCTTTGCAGCGTCTCCGTGACGGTCGCTCTATGCCTGCCGCGACGTCCACTGGATGCCCCAAGATATTGATTTTTCGTAATTGCGACGCCATTGTGCTAGCGTGACATGTTGAGGGGCATGGACCGCTTCCAGGTGGATCGCAGCGCACTTGCCTCGGTAACCGTCCGGAAAAACCTCTCGCCCACGGCCCAGGACCTGGCTTGCGTGGCGTGCAACATCGGTGGCAACCTTGCGGACTGCTTGAGCGTCTGATATTTACCCGGACAGTGCGGTCGCGCTCCAGGCTTTGGGGGTGTATGGCGTGCCCGGATCAGACAGTTTAATTATACTGGCTAATCACACAGTCTTTATGCGATTCCTTCATGCCCTCCAGTTTTGAACGGGAACCCCTGCTGCGGGTTGCCGCCGCATTGCGCAGCCGGGCCCCAGAACGCGCCAGCCGCGCGCGGGAGCGCCGCTGGCTGTTCCACTCCAACGGGCCCTTCCCCCCTTTTGGCCAGCGTTGGCGACGGGCACGGTCTTTGGCCTCCCCGCACAGCGTCCAGCCGGGCCGGACACACAGATCCGGTAACCGTACACGGCGCGCCAGTCCGGCAGATTCATTGTCTGCGCGGCGCGCTACAGGGACCCGGGGGCCATGCACCCGGCACGGGAGAACGCTGCCAGACATCGGCGGCGGGGGCCTGACGAGGTGGCTTGCGGCATCGGCGATATGGCGCGGAGCACTGCAGACATCAGCGGATGCCTGGTCGGAATAAATGCGCCGGTCACAATGTCTTGTCCCCGAACATTGACTTTGCGAGCACGCGGCACAAACGACTGCACATATGACCACGATTCTTACCGCCAATGGCCTGTTTGAGGCCCAGCACGAGCCCCTGAAGCTCAAGTGGCTTTCTGGCCATGCCGGCCGGGACCGGCTGTTGGAACCGGCGACTGCGAAATTCCCAGGCATGGCGCTGGTCGGTCACCTGAATTTCGTGCACCCCAACCGCGTGCAGGTTCTCGGGAGTGCCGAGACC
>JAJYEK010000252.1 GCA_021785795.1 Pseudomonadota bacterium | reverse complement strand
TGGATTTCGTCCGTGGCGACATCGGCCACTACGGCTCTCGGCACTAGCAGTTCCGCAGTCCCGTTCACCGCCCGCAGCAGCAGGTCCTGGTATCCTGAACCACTGATGTCAGTGCCGTCCAAGACGAACTTGCCTTTGCCGGCAACTTCGCTGCCGTCCACCTTCAGCCCGAATCTGGTGATCTCCAGTTCTGGCGCCTTCCGTGCCAATGCGCGCAACAGCCCGGCAGTCCGGGCAAGCAGCGCCGCTGACATTCGGTTCGCAGGCAGGTGTTGGCGTGCAAGCATCTGGGTGCTCCGCTGGAATCCGGCAAGGCTTGCACTGTCCAGTTTGCTGATCTGCACCAGAAGCTGTCCCGGACCGTAGCTGCTGTTGCCATCGCTGACCATGCGGACGTGCATCGCGAAGCGGGCAGCCACATCGCCTGCCTGATGCTGCTTCGATAAGTTAATCTGCAGGCCTTGAATGCCGACCGGTCCCGCTGGACCGGGCCTGCTGATACGGCCTATCGACAGGCTGGACTCATCCAAACCCGGAACACCGGGTTGACGCATCCAGCTGAAAGTCACCTGTGACAGCGAAACGGGGTTCTTGGAACCCTCTAACTGTGCCAGCGGGCAATCAATATTCCCATTAACTGTCCCCTGATCGGCGCCAACGACGATTTTTCCCGTGGCCGGACCCCAGCTGAAGCCCCCGCCGCCGTGGGGAACAATCCGTTTGTAGGCAGGAATATTCAGATTGGTCACGCTGTTTCCAGCAAGGTAGACCATCGTATGTGCAGTGACGGGCTTAAAACTCGCCAGCGCCGGAGAACTCACGGTGAGCCGCGTCGTCACCATGGCCATCCCTGGCATGAACCCGAGCCGGGTGAGCTCAGGAAGTGGTCCCGGCCGGATGTGGCTGACCACCGAGATATCCGCCGGAAGCCCTGGCACCGCTATCGTGGCCACAGCCGTCGAACTCAGCAAGCCACTCTGGAAGCGCAAATTTGTAACGACAAAACCAGCATCCCTGCCGGTTTGTCGCAAAAGCGTTTCGTATGTCTGCCGAGCCCGAATCCCGAGCCAGTAGGAGGCGGCGCCCAAGATGGCAACCATCCCCAGAAGCACGGCGACAACGACAGCGGCAGTTTTCTTCATGGCAACCTTCCCTATGGAAAAACCGTTGCAACGACAATCTGGACGGAGTTCCAGCCGTGTCTCCAGCCGCGCCGTCCGCCACACGCTGCCGGACGACGTTCCCGCCAACCGCTGCTACAGCTTCTTATGCGTGCCGTCGCAGTAAGGTTTGCTGGCCGAGCACTTGCAACCGCACAACGCTACGCTTGTAGCGCTTTCGATATCGATCCGTACCGGAGTGAACTCCGTATCCTTATGCGAGCCGTCGCAGAATGGCTGTGTCTTGGAGAGGCCACACGCACACCACCAGTAGGTGCCGGGCGCTAGATCGAGAACATACGGTGCCTTCTGTGCAACTCGAGGGTTGGTCATAATCGGTGCTCGAAATGAGTGGTTTAGGAAAAATTGTTATGATTTCAGAATGCTGAGATTTATACCCCGAACGCGCCGGACATTCAATCTCGTACGGCTATTCATCTACAGCAGCATTTCATAGAGGAACTCCGGGCTCGCCATGGCTGCCATATGCATGCCGAGGTTGTAATACCGGGTGGGGAACTTTTTGTCGGCAACCGCCTCCTGCCGGAACCCGGAAAGCGATGAGTCCTTGCAGGCGAGCGTTGTGCTCCACCAACCGGACGGGTAGGTGCATTGAGGAAAATTCAGCGTCGCCACGTCCAGGAAGCCGGCGGTGCGCAGTGCCTGGTGCATGGATTTGATCAGGTGAGGATGAAACAGCGGCGATTCACTCTGGCCGGCCAGTATCCCGTGCCCGCCCGTTGCACGGAGGCAATTCCGGTAAAACTCTTCTGAAAACAGCCCGGCGGCCGGTCCCACCGGGTCTGTCGAGTCGATTATGATCACGTCGTAGCTGCCAGGCTGCGCCTGCGCGACCCACCGGATCCCGTCGTCGAACCGCAACCGCGCACGCGGATCGGAATTCGATGCACACAGCTCAGGAAAATACCGTTCCGCGACGCGCGTGACCCGCTCGTCCAGCTCCACCTGTTCGACCAGCTCCACGGTCGGGTGCTTGAGAACCTCGCGCAATGTGCCGCAGTCGCCTCCCCCGACGATCAGGACCCGACGCGGCTCAGGGTGCGCGAACAGCGCCGGATGGGACATCATCTCGTGGTAAATGAAGTTGTCGCGGTCGGTCACCATCACCAGACCATCGAGCGTCATCAATGTACCGAAAGTCTCGGTTTCATAGATCTCGATGCGCTGGTATGGAGACTGCTCGTCATGGACCTTGTCCCGTATCTTGAGTGATATTGCCGAACCTTGGTCGGCCCATTGTTCAGTATACCAGGTGCTGTCCAACGCCATCGGGGAGGTCTCCGGAGTGATGCGTAAGCCGCGGCAGGGCGGAAAAATACGTTCGATTTCAATCGTCACGAAAATTCTGGATAATCTATCTTATTACTTTTCAGGCTTCTCTTGTATCATCAGCGCGCACTTCCCCCGGCTTCCGCCCATGACCGAATGGAACATACAAAAGGCTCGTGACATCTACAACATTGCGCATTGGGGCAATGGCTATTTCGACATCAACGAGCGCGGCCACGTGGTCGCCTATCCTAATCCTGTTTGGAGTCAGTCGGGAAGCAAGCGTAACGGCAAAGGCCCATCCATTGATTTGCACGATCTTGCCGCAGAGCTCGCCGCGCGCGAACTGACGCTTCCAGTTCTGGTTCGCTTCTCCGGGATCCTTCATCACCGCATTGATGAGCTGTGCGACGCTTTCGGCAGCGCTTGCCGGTCCGATGCCTATCGTGGCCGCTACACCGCAGTCTATCCGATAAAGGTGAACCAACAGCGCAGTGTGGTAGGTGCGCTTCTCGCTCACGGGGGCGAGCGTGTCGGCCTCGAGGCGGGGAGCAAACCGGAGTTGCTTGCGGTCCTTGCCTGCTCCCATCCAGACAGCATTGTGGTCTGCAATGGCTACAAAGACCGGGAGTACGTCCGGTTGGCCCTGATTGGTCGCCAGCTCGGAATGAGAGTCCACATCGTGGTGGAGAAACTTTCCGAACTCGATCTGGTGATCGCCGAATCGCGTGCCCTTGGGGTTATCCCGATGCTTGGCGTGCGAGTGCGGCTTGCTTCCCTTGGCGCCGGTAAGTGGCAGAACACGGGAGGCGAGAAGTCCAAGTTTGGCCTCTCGGCCGCCGAGATTCTGCGTGTGGTAGACCGCCTGCAGGCCAACGGGATGCTTGGCACGCTGCAGATGATGCACTTTCACATGGGCTCCCAGATCGCAAACATCCAGCATGTGCAGAACGGAATGCGCGAGGCGGGGCGTTACTATGCCGAGCTGCGGCGGTTGGGGGCCGACATCCGCTGTGTCAACGTCGGGGGCGGTTTGGGCGTCGACTACGAAGGCACCCGGTCGCGCTCGTTCTGTTCGATGAACTACAGCATCCAGGAGTACGCCCATAACATCGTGCGTGCGCTGAAGGAAATCTGTGCAGAGCGCGACCTGCCCCATCCTGACATCGTAACCGAGTCGGGTCGTGCCATGACGGCACACCACGCGGTGCTGATCACCAAGGTGGTTGACGTGGAGCTGGCACCCGGTGCGGACATGCCGGCAGCGGCAGCTGAGAACGAGTCTCAGGTTATCCATGACCTGTGGCGCGGGCTTGACGGAATTGCACAACGACCCACGCTGGAGAGCTATCACGACGCCGCCCATTTCTTGTCCGAAGCACAGGCCATGTTCACGCACGGTGTGCTCGACCTGGCGGCGCGCGCGCGTGCCGAGCAGCTCTATTTTGCCACCTGCCAGCGCGTACGGGAGCGCCTGCAGCCCGGGATTCGCAGTCACCGCGAGGCGCTTGATGAGCTCAATGAAAAGCTGGCGGACAAATACTTCTGCAACTTCTCGCTGTTTCAGTCGATACCCGACCATTGGGCGATAGACCAGGTATTTCCGATTCTGCCTTTGAGCCGCCTTGACGAAGAGCCCCGGCGACGCGCGGTTCTCCAGGACATCACCTGCGACTCTGATGGGCGCGTGGACCTTTATGTCGACGGCGAAGGGGTGGAGCCGAGCCTGCCCCTGCACGCGCTACGGCCGAACGAGGCCTACCTGCTGGGCATCTTT